>NZ_NEVP01000014.1:0-19332 GCF_002261315.1 Bordetella genomosp. 5 | reverse complement strand
CGTCCGGGTCTGGTGGGCGGTCACTGCATCGGCGTGGACCCGTACTACCTCACGCACAAGGCGCAGGCCATCGGCTACCACCCCGAGATCATTCTCGCGGGCCGCCGCCTGAACGACTCGATGGGCGCCTATGTGGTGTCGCAGCTGGTCAAGGCCATGACCAAGCAGCGCATCTACGTGGAAGGCGCGCGCGTGCTGGTGATGGGCCTGACCTTCAAGGAAAACTGCCCCGACCTGCGCAACACGCGCATCGTCGACATCGTGAAAGAGCTCGGTGAGTACAACGTCGCCGTCGACGTGTACGACCCCTGGGTCGAGAAGGAAGAGGCCGAGCACGAATACGGCATCACGCCGATCGAATCGCCGCAGGCCGGCAAGTACGACGCCGTGATTCTGGCCGTGTCGCACGAAGAGTTCGTCAAGATGGGCGCGGACGAGATCCGCAAGCTCGGCAAGGCCAAGCACATCCTGTACGACCTCAAGTACGTGCTGCCGGCCGATGCGTCGGACCTGCGTCTTTGATCGGGGGCGCGACGATGACCACGAGCACCCGTTACGAATCGGTCTGCGCCCAGCTGCGCGCCGAACCGCGCAAATGGCTGGTGACCGGCTGCGCCGGCTTCATCGGCTCGAACCTGATTGAGACCCTGCTCAAGCTCGACCAGACGGTGGTCGGCCTGGACAACTTCGCGACCGGCCATCAGCGCAATCTCGACGAAGTCCGCGGCCTCGTGAGCGCCGAGCAGTGGGCGCGCTTCTCGTTCATCGAGGGCGACATCCGCGACCTGGATGCGTGCAAGCGCGCCGTCGAGGGCGTGGATCGCGTGCTGCATCAGGCCGCGCTGGGCTCGGTGCCGCGTTCGCTGGCCGATCCGATCACGAGCAACGAAGTCAACATCAGCGGCTTCCTGAACATGCTGGTCGCCGCGCGCGACGCCAAGGTGTCGGCGTTCGTGTATGCCGCGTCGAGCTCCACCTACGGCGATCATCCCGATCTGCCCAAGGTCGAGGACAAGATCGGCAAGCCGCTCTCGCCCTACGCGGTCACCAAGCTCGTCAATGAGCTTTACGCCGACGTCTTCGCCAAGTCGTACGGGTTCGAGACGATCGGCCTGCGCTACTTCAACGTGTTCGGCCGCCGCCAGGATCCGGATGGCGCCTACGCCGCGGTGATCCCGAAGTGGACCGCCGCGATGATCAAGAACCAGACGGTGACGATCAACGGCGACGGCGAGACCAGCCGCGACTTCTGCTACGTCGACAACGCGGTGCAGGCCAATATCCTGGCCGCCATGGCGACCGGCGAAGCGCGCAACCAGGTCTACAACGTGGCCTATAGCGGCCGCACCACGCTCAATCAGCTGTTCGACATGCTCAAGGAAAGCCTCGGCCGTCAGGGCGTGCGCTATGAGCAGGACGTCGTGCATGCCGACTTCCGCGCCGGTGACGTGCGTCACTCGCAGGCGGACATCGGCAAGGGCGGTCGTCTGCTGGGCTATGCGCCGCAGTTCGACATCCTGGGCGGGCTGGAAGCCGCGATGCCCTGGTACGTGCGATTCCTGACCTGATTTGAAAGCCCTGATCCGCAAGCTCGGCAACATCCATCCGGACCACCAGCGAATCTTCAGGGGTGCGTTCCGGGTTGCCGTCTTTCTCATTCTGGGCAAGGCCGCGGGCGCCATCAAAGAGATGGCGGTCGCCTATCGCTACGGCGTGAGCGACGCCGTCGACGCCTATCAGTTCACCATGACCATGGCCAACTGGCTGCCGGTCACGATCGTCGGCGTGCTGTCGGTGGTGTTGATTCCGGTGCTGGTGAAGCTGCGGCGCGAAGGCGGCGCAGAACGCGACCTGTTCGTCTCCGAGCTCCAGGCCTGGACGCTGCTGGGCGGGATCCTGCTGGGGCTGCTGACCTGGTTTGCATGGCCCTTCGTGCTGGGTTCGCTTGGCAAGGGGCTGTCGCCGGCGGTGTCGGCCATGACGGGCGAGCTGTTGTGGGCGTTCGCGCCCGTGTCGGCCATCCTGCTCGTGGCCGGTATCAGCGCGGCGCGGCTGCGCTCGCACGAGCGTCACGTCAATACGCTGCTCGACAGCGTACCCGCGATCACCACCCTCGGCTGGGTCATGCTGGCCACCTTCAGCCCCGATCAGGTCGGGCCGCTGCTGTGGGGCACGCTGGTCGGCTACGTCATTCAGATGGTGTGGCTGGCCTGGCTCGCCGCGCGCGCCGACCAGGGCTTCTGGGGCGCGCCGCGCCTGTCGTTGCGGTCGCCGCATTGGCCCGAGCTGATGAGCGCCGCGGGCGTGATGCTGATCGGCCAGGTGGCGATGAGCTTCGTGAATCCGCTCGATCAATACGCGGCGGCCAATCTCGGCGCCAACGCCAACGCCACCCTGGGCTACGCCAGCCGGCTGCTGTCGCTGGTGCTCGGCATCGGCGCGGTGTCGGTGGGACGCGCCGCGCTGCCGGTGCTGGCCGATGTCCAGCATCGCGGCGACCGCGTGCGGGCCCGCGCGATGGCGCTGAAGTGGTCGTATCTCATGGTGGTGGCGGGTGCCGTCGCCGTGCTGATCGGCTGGTGGCTGGCCCCGTGGGGGGTGCGCATTCTGTTCGAACGCGGCGCCTTCACCGCCGAAAACACGCAGACCGTGGCGGAGGTTTTCCGCTGGGGGCTGCTGCAGCTGCCGTTCTATTTCGGTGTGCTGATCCTGGTGCAGCTGCTGGCCAGTCAGAACCGCTATCGCATCATGGCCGCGATCGCGGTCGCCAATTTTCTGCTCAAGGCCGGCATGAATCTGGTGCTCGCGCCGCGCATGGGCACGCAGGGCATCATGCTGGCCACGAGCCTCATGTATCTTTTGTCGTACGTCTGCTATGTGGTCGTCGCGTTGCGTCCGGTTCAGGATGCACCGCCCACCGAGTCTGGCAAGGAGCAAAACTGAATGTCCGAGCTGGCCGCCGGTCCTCGCGTGCTGATCTTCATCCATTCGCTGCATGGCGGCGGCGCCGAGCGCGTGGCCGCCGACCTGAGCGCCCATTGGGTGGCACAGGGGCGCGAGGTGATGCTGGTGACGCAGGCGCCCGCCGAGGGGGATGTCTACACCCTCGACCCGCGCGTGCAGCGCCGTGTTCTGAACACGGCGGGCGAGGGCGGCGGACTGCGCGGGGTGCTGGCCAATCTGCGGCGCGTGGCCGCGCTGCGCGCCCTGATCAAGTCGTTCCGGCCGGACATCGTGCTGGGCATGATGACCACGGCGTCCGTGCTGGCGGTGCTGGCCGCCCGCGGGCTGCGCTGCCGCGTCATCGCCACCGAACATACGCACCCGCCGTCGCAGACGCTCTCCGGCATGTGGCAGCGCCTGCGCCGCCTCACGTATCCGCGCGCCGCCCGCGTCGTGGCGCTCACGCGCGGCACGGCCGAATGGCTCGACACCCATGTGCCGGGTTGCCGCCTGGCCGTGATTCCCAACCCGGTGCACTGGCCGCTGCCCCGCAGCGAGCCCGTGGTGGCGCCCACCGTTCGTCCGGACCGCAAGTACGTGCTGGGTGTGGGACGGCTGCATGCCGACAAGGGGTTCGACGTGCTGATCGAAGCCTTCGCGCGCCTGGCGCAGCAGCATCCCGAGTGGGACCTGATCCTGCTGGGCGAGGGCAACGAGCGCGCCGATCTGCAGGCTCGCATCGATGCGGCTGGCCTGGCCGAACGCATTCAGATGCCCGGGCGCGTCGGCAACGTCGGCGATTGGTACGCGGCGGCACATCTGTACGCGCTGTCTTCGCATTTCGAGGGCTTGTCGAACACCCTGCTCGAATCGATGGCGAGCGGGCTGATGGCGGTAAGCTTCGACTGTGACACCGGCCCGCGCGAGATCATTCGCGATCAGGTCGACGGCGTGCTGGTACGGCCCGTCGGCGACGCCATTTCGCTCTCCAAGGCATTGTCGAGCATGATGGATGATCCGGCCGGGCGCGCCCGCATGGGCGAGCTCGCACAGGATGTCCGCGACCGTTTTTCGGCCGAGCATGTGCTCGGTCTGTGGCAGAAAGTTTTCGACGACGCATTGGGTGCCGGCCGCCGCGGCTGACGCGATGCTTCGTTCGACGAAGGTGAGATCCTCTACATCATGTGTGGAATTGTCGGTATCTGGGGCCCCCTCGAGGGCAAGGAAACCATCCTGGCGCAGAGCTGCCAGCGCATCCGGCATCGTGGGCCGGACAGCAACGGTTTCTGGGAAGATCGCGACGCCGGCGTGGCGCTGGCGCATGTGCGGCTGGCGATTCTCGACCTGACCGAAGCCGGGCATCAGCCCATGGTGTCGCCGTGCGGCCGCTATGTGCTGATCCTCAACGGCGAGATCTACAACCATCTCGAGCTGCGCGCCGACCTCGAAGCGGCCGGGCAGGCGCCCGCGTGGCGCGGTCATTCCGACACCGAGACGGTGCTGGCCTACATCGCGGCGCGTGGCGTGGAGGCGATGCTCAAGGCCGCCACCGGCATGTTCGCGAACGCCCTCTGGGACCGCGAGCGCCGCACGCTCAGCCTCATGCGTGACCGCATGGGCGAGAAGCCGCTGTACTACGGTTTCAGCGGCGCGAACCTGCTGTTCGGCTCGGAGCTCAAAGCCTTCGCGCCGGTGCCGGGCTTCGGGCGCGACATCGATCGCAATGCCCTGGCGTCGTTCATGCGGCACAACTACATCCCCGCGCCGCAATCGATCTACGAGGGCATTCGCAAGCTGCCGCCGGGCACCTGGCTCGAGTTTTCAGAATCGCAGATGCGCGGCCGCGAGATGCCGCAGCCGCGGGCTTATTGGTCCGCGCTGGAGGCCGCCGAGGCCGGCCAGCGCAATCCGCTGTCGTTTGCCAAAGACGCCGACGCGGTCGACGCGCTCGAACAGGTCCTGGGCCGTGCCGTGGGCGGACAGATGCTGTCCGATGTGAGTCTGGGCGCATTCCTGTCGGGCGGCATCGATTCCTCGACCATCGTCGCGCTGATGCAGGCGCAGAGCAGCAAGCCGGTGCGCACCTTCGCGATCGGCTTTCACGAAAAAGGCTACAACGAAGCCGAGCACGCCAAGGCGGTGGCCGCGCATCTGGGCACGGATCACACCGAGCTCTACGTGACGGCGGCCGATGGCCTGGCCGTGGTGCCGCACCTGGCCGAGATGTACGACGAACCCTTCGCCGACTCGTCGCAGATCCCGACCTCGCTGGTGACGCGCATGGCGCGCCAGCACGTGACCGTGGCGCTGTCGGGCGACGGGGGCGACGAGCTGTTCGGCGGCTATTCGCGTTATTTCCGGGTGAATAGCTGGTGGCACAAGTTCGGGCGCGTGCCCGCGCCGCTGCGCCACCTCGGGGGCGCCGTGATGCGCGGCTCGGCCGCGTTCCCGGGCTCCGGCGCGTGGCGTGGCAAGGTCGGCAAGCTGGGCGAGCTGCTCAGCGCGAACAACGAGGGCGAGTTCTATCGGCAGTTCGTGTCCTACTGGGCCGACCCGGGCCGCGTGGTCAAGGGGGGCGTCGAGCCCCGCTCGATCTTCGAGGATCCGCTCAAGGGCTCGCTGTTCGAGGCCATGATGAAGCTCGACGCCGTCACCTACCTGCCCGACGACATCCTGGTCAAGGTGGACCGCGCGGCGATGGCCGTGAGTCTCGAGACGCGCGTGCCGCTCATCGATCACCGGGTCTTCGAATTCGCCTGGCAACTGCCGTTCAACTACAAGGTGCGCGGCGGCACCGGCAAATGGCTGTTGCGCCAGCTGCTGTATCGCCACGTGCCGCAGACATTGGTGGATCGCCCCAAGCGCGGTTTCGCGGTGCCGCTGGCCTCCTGGCTGCGCGGCCCCTTGCGCGATTGGGCGGAGGCGCTGCTCGACCCCGCGCGCTTGCGCCAGGAAGGTTGGTTCGAGCCCGAACCCATCCTGCGCAAGTGGCGCGAGCACAAGAGCGGCCATCGCAACTGGAATAGTCATCTCTGGGGAGTACTCATGATGCAGGCCTGGCTCGATCAACACCGACGCGGCGATGCCGTGGATCCCCCCGCCCCGCGCCTGAGCGAGGGCGCGGGACGATGAAAATATTGATGCTGGTGAGTTCCATGCATGCGGGCGGCGCCGAACGCGTCGCCGCCACCCTGGTCAGTGCCTGGGCCGAACGCGGCGATGCCGTGACGCTCATGCCGACCTACTCGGAAAAGGGCAGCTGCTTCTATCCGCTGTCGGACAAGGTGGAATTGCTGTGGCTGGCGGACGTCGTCGGCGAGCGCTCTTCCGGCCCGATCACCGCGCTGCGGCGCCTGTGGGCCATGCGCCGCATCATCCGCGAGCGCAAGCCCGATGTGGTGGTGTCCTTCCTCACCAACGTCAACGTGGCCGCGATCATCGCGACCCTCGGCGTCAAGGTTCCCGTGATCGCCTGCGAGCGCACCAATCCCGTGGCCGAAGGCACCGTGAGCTCGCGCTGGCGCAAGCTGCGCCGCTGGTTCTATCCGCGCGCCGCGATGGTGACGGTGCAGGCGCACGCCACCGCCAAGCCCTTTGCCCGCGATGTGCCGGGCATCGAGCGCCTCGAGGTCATTCCGAATCCCTTGCCCCCCGAATTGCTCGACGCACCGATCACGACGGTCGGTGCGCCGGCCCAGGAACGCAAGCGCCTGATCGCGATGGGCCGGCTCGTGCCCGACAAACAGTTTGACCTGTTGATCGATGTCTACGCCGGCCTGGCCCAGGACTTCCCCGATTGGGATCTGTGGATCTGGGGCGAAGGCCCGATGCGCGAGCAGCTGGAGGCGCAGGTCGAGGCCGCCGGACTGGCCGGACGCGTGCATCTGCCCGGCCGCACCGCCGAGCCCTGGGTCGAGCAGGCGCGCGGCGAGGCCTTCGTGCTGACCTCGGCCGTCGAAGGTTTTCCCAATGTGCTGCTCGAAGCGATGGCCGTGGGGCTGCCGGCCGTGACGTTCGATTGCACCAGCGGCCCCGAAGAGATCACCCGCAAGGGCCAGGATGCCTTGCTGGTGCCGCCCGGTGATCGCGACGGTCTGCGTACGGCGCTGGCGTCGCTCATGCGCGATCCCGACCTGCGGGCCCGGCTGGGTCAGCAGGGGGCGCAATCGGTCCGCCGCCGCTATTCGCTGGCCGCGGTGCTGGCCGAATGGGACGATCTGTTCGCGCAAGTGCGCGTGACCGCCTGAGATCAGGAAAGCGCATGCGCATTGCACACATCATCACGGGACTGGGGCAGGGCGGCGCCGAATCGGTGCTGTTCCGCCTTGCCACGCACACCGGCCAGCGCGATCGCCATTTCGTGATCTCGCTCACCGACGAAGGCGTTTACGGCGCGCGTCTGCGCGCGGCCGGCGTGCCCGTGCATGTGCTCGACATGCCGCGCGGGCGCGTCACCTTCGAAGGCGTGCGTGCCCTGCGCCGCCTGCTGCGCGAAGAGGCCCCCGACGCCGTGCAGACGTGGATGTACCACGCCGACCTGATCGGCGGCGTCACCGCCCGCCTGGCGGGCATACGCGCCGTCGCATGGGGCATCCGTAATTCCGGCGAGCACCTGTCGCGCAGCAGCCGCTCGGCGCGGCTGGTGCTGCGCATGTGCGCCAGCCTGTCCGGCCGCGTGCCCGCAGCCATCGTGTGCGCCGCGCGCGATGCCGCGCGGCGGCATCAGCAGCTCGGATATCGCGCGGATCGGATGGTGGTCATTCCCAATGGCTACGACCTCTCGCGTTACGCGCCCGACGCCGCCGCCGGCGCGCGCATGCGCGAGATCTGGGGCGTCGCGCCCGATGTCCCGCTCATCGGCTGCGTCGCGCGCTGGGATCCGCTCAAGGATCACGCCAACCTGCTGGGCGCGGTGGGACACCTCGTGCGCGAACACCGCGACGCGGGCCTGCGTTGCGTGCTGGTGGGCCGCGGCATGGCGCCGGGTAACGCCGAGCTGGGCGCGTTGATCGATCGCGAAGGATTGCGCGGCCGCGTGCTGCTGGCGGGGCCCAGCGACGATGTGCCCGCGGTGATGAACAGCCTGGACCTGCATGTGTTGTCGAGCTGCGCCGAAGGGTTTCCCAACGTCGTGGCCGAGGCCATGGCCTGCGGCACGCCCTGCGTGGTGACCGATGTCGGTGATGCCGCTCACATCGTGGGCGACACCGGCCGTGTGGTGCCGGCCCAGGATGCGCGCGCGCTGGCCGAGGGCATTCAAACCATGTTGCTGCGTGTGGCCGAGGTCGGTCGTACGGCGGCCGGCGCCGCCGGCCGCGAGCGGGTGCTGACGCACTTCGACCTCGAAAGAATGGTGCAGGCATACGGCGAGGTCTGGCGCCAGATCGCGCAAGGACGTGCCGCATCATGAGCAAGACGCTGCTTTTCGTTGTCAATAATCCCGCCTTCTTCATGTCGCACCGCGCGCCGTTGGCGCTTGCCGCGCAGGCCGAAGGCTATGACGTGCATGTGGCCACGATGGACGGCCCCGCGGTGGCCGACATTCAGGCGCTGGGGCTCACCCATCATGCGATTCCCATGACGCGCAGCGGCAAGCAGCCGCTGCAGGAGCTGGGCACGCTGATGGCGCTGGTGCGCCTGTTCAAGCGCCTGCGCCCCGATCTGGTTCACCTCGTCACGATCAAGCCGGTGCTCTACGGCGGGCTGGCGGCGCGGCTGGCGCGCGTGCCGGCGATGGTCGCGGCGATCTCCGGCCTGGGCTTCGTGTTCGTGGCCCGCGGCGGCAAGGCCGCGCTGGTGCGTGGCGTGGTCAGCGTGCTGTACCGTCTCGCGCTCGGACACCGCAACAGCAAGATCGTGTTCCAGAACGCCAACGATCGCGAACTGCTCGGCAAGGTCGGCGCGGTGCGAGACGATCAGGTCGAAATGATTCGTGGCTCAGGGGTGGATCTGGCCGAGTATCGTGCCGAGCCGGAGCCCCCCGAACCGGCGGTGGCGCTGATGGTCGCGCGCCTGTTGCGCGACAAGGGCGTGTTCGAGTTCGTGGAGGCCGCGCGCCTCCTGCGCGAACAGGGCCTGCCGGTGCGCCTGCGCCTGGCGGGCGGTATCGATCCGGGCAATCCGGCGTCGGTCACGCCGGAGGAACTGCAGCGGTGGCGGGACGAGGGTCTGGTCGAGGTGCTGGGCGAACGCCGCGATGTGGCCGACCTCTATGCCGCGAGCCATATCGCCGTGTTGCCTTCGTATCGTGAAGGGCTGCCCAAGTCGCTGATCGAGGCGGCCGCCTGCGGTCGTGCGGTCGTGACGACCGATGTGCCGGGATGCCGCGACGCCATCGAGCCCGGCGAAACGGGCCTGCTGGTGCCGCCCAAGAATGCCACCGCGCTGGCCGGCGCCATCGCGGCCCTGGCGGTGGATCCCACGCGGCGCCAGGCCCTCGGTGCCGCCGGGCGGCGTCTGGCCGAACGCGAGTTTTCGATCGCCGACGTCTGCCGCCGGCATCTCGAGATTTACGCGCGTCTTATCGCGAAGTCGTGAGGGCGGTGCCGGCCCGGACCCGTCCGGGCCGCGTTGCGCGGCCTTCGACGCGGGCCGGGGCCCGCTTCAGCACGAAGGCGTGCCCGGTCCCGCCAGCGTGGCGATCCAGTGCCGGGTCGAGGGGTCCTGGTCGGAACCCTCGTTCGAGCCGTTCAGATCACCGAGGATGTTGCGCGCCAGCGCCTTGCCGAACTCCACCCCCCATTGATCGAAGGGATTGATGCCCCACAGCACGCCTTGCGTGAACACTTTGTGTTCGTACAGGGCGAGCAGGGCGCCGAGCGAGCGCGCATCGAGGCAGGGCAACACGATCAGCGTCGACGGCCGGCCGCCGGGATGCACCTTGTGCCGGGCCAGTTGTTCCGCCCTGTCGGGATCGGGTTCGACTTCGAGCGACTCGCGCAAGGCCTCTTCGAAAGACTTGCCGCGCAACAGTGCCGCGCGTTGCGCGAGGCAGTTGGCGATCAGCAGCTGGTGGTGCTGAGCGTAATCGTGATCGGGACGCGCGCTCAGGATGAAGTCGACCGGCGCGCCCAGGCTGTCCTGGTGCAGCCACTGGAAGAACGTGTGCTGACAGTCCGTGCCGGTCATGCCCCAGACGGCGGGGCCCGTCGGCACGCCCACGGCGCTGCCGTCGGCGGTGGCGACCTTGCCCAGCGATTCCATCTCGAGCTGCTGTGCCCACGGCACCAGATGCTCCAGGCGCGAATCGTACGGCGTGATGGCCAGGGAATCGAAGCCGCGCACGCTGCGGTTGGCCAGCCCCGCGAGCGCCATCTGCACCGGGGCGTTCTGCGAGAGCTCCGCGTTGGCGAAGTGCTGATCCATATCGGCGGCGCCGGCCAGCAAGGCATCGAACGTGTCACAGCCCAGGCCCAGCGCGATCGGCAGGCCGATCACCGACCACAGGGAATAGCGGCCGCCGACCCAGTCCCAGAACCGGAACACGTGCTGGGGCGAGATGCCGAAGTCCAGCGCGGCGTCGGTGTTCGCGGTAATCGCGACGACCTGGCGCACCGGATCTTCGATGCCCGCTGCGCGCAGCCAGTCCATGGCCACGGCCGCGTTGGCCAGCGGCTCGGTGGTGGTGAAGGACTTGGAGGCGATGATGACCAGGGTCTGATGGGGATCGAGACCGGTCATGGCATCCGCCACCGCGTGCGAATCGACGTTGGAGGCGAAGCGGATGTCGCGCTTCACGCCACCGTGCCGCAAGGCGCGCAGCACCATGCGCGGACCCCAATCGCTGCCGCCGATGCCGAGATGCAGCACGTGCCGGTACGACTGGGTGGCGTCGAGCTGCGCCACGAAGGCGCGCATGCGCTCGCGCTCGCCCAGGATAGCGCGGGCGACGGACGGCGGCGGCTCGGACGCGCGCAATGCGGTATGCAACGCCGCGCGGCGCTCGGTCCAGTTGGCCTGGCCGCCATCGAACAATGCCGAGCGCGCGCGGGTGAAGTCCTGCTGGGCCAGCAGCGCGAGGCCGGCCTGGTCGAGCGCCTCGGATTGAGGCTGCGCGCTCAGGTCGACCTGCAGGCCGCCGGCCTCGATCACGCGCAACGATTCTCCATGGACCTGAGCCAACTGGACGGCGTCTACGTATGCGGCCCAGGCAGGCCCTTGGGTAAGTGAAGAAGTCATTGCGCCGGGATGAAGATCAGTAGGGCAGGCGCGCGTGCGGGGCGAGCTTGAGCAGTTGTTGACGGAAGTCGTGCTGGATGCGGGCCAGCGCTTCGGCGTTTTCGGCTTCGAAGCGCAGCACGATCACGGGCGTGGTGTTCGAGGCCCGGGCCAGACCGAAGCCGTCGGGGTACTCGGCACGAACGCCATCGATGGTGACGAGGTTGGTGACGCCGTCGAACTGGCCTTCGCGTTGCAGGCGGGCGATCAGCGCGTGCGGTTCGCCTTCTTCCATCTCGAGCTTGAGTTCGGGCGTGCTGACCGCTTGCGGCAGGGCCTCGAGGGGTTCGGACGGATTGGCGTGGCGCGAGACGATCTCCAGCAGACGCGCGCCGGTGTAGAGGCCGTCGTCGAAGCCGAACCAGCGCTCCTTGAAGAAGATGTGGCCGCTCATTTCGCCGGCCAGCGGGGCGCCGGTCTCGGCGAGCTTGGCCTTCACGAGCGAATGACCGGTCTGCCACATGAGCGGCTTGCCGCCGGCGGCTTCGATGGCCAGGCCCACGTGGCGGCTGCACTTGACGTCGTAAATGATGGTTTCGCCGGGGCAGCGCTCGAGCACGTCGCGTGCGAACAGAATCAGCTGGCGATCGGGCCAGATGATCTGGCCGGACTTCGTGACGACCCCGAGACGGTCACCGTCGCCGTCGAATGCCAGGCCGATTTCGCAGTCGGTCTCGCGCAGGCAGCGGATCAGGTCTTCGAGGTTGTGCGGATCGGCGGGGTCGGGATGGTGGTTCGGGAAGGTGCCGTCGACCTCGCAGAACAGCTCGGTGACCTCGCAGCCGAGCGCGCGGAACAGGGCGGGGGCGATCGCGCCGGCCACGCCGTTGCCGCAGTCGATCGCGATCTTCATGGGCCGGGCGAGCTTGACGTCGGACACGATGCGTTCGAGGTAGGCGGGCACCACGTCGAGCACGCGCCGCTTGCCGGGGCCGCCGGCCGCGACGGCCTCGGGGGCGTGCATCGCGTCGCGCAGGGCGAGCACGTCGTCGCCATACAGGGCGCTGCCGCCCATCATCATCTTGAAGCCGTTGTACTTGGGCGGATTGTGGCTGCCGGTGATCGCCACGCCCGAGCCGGTCTTTTCGGCATAGGCCGTGTAGTAGACCAGCGGGGTCGGCACCTGGCCGATGTCCAGCGTATCGACGCCGCCCTCGAGAATGCCTTCCTGAAGCGCGGTCGAGAGCGACTCGCTGCTGAGCCGGCCGTCGCGCCCGACCACGAGGGCGCCGATGCCTGCCGCGCGCGCGCGTGCCGCCAGCGCGCCACCCAGGGCGCGGGCAAAACGCTCGTCGATCAGATCGGGCACCGTACCGCGGATGTCGTAGGCTTTATAGACCGAGGCGGGGAACTGCGGATTGCTGGACACGTGGGTTATTCCTTGGTGTATGCGTTGTCACCAGGCGCCACTGCGTCATTTTTCGGGGCGCTCCGGTGTACATGAACGTGATTATCCCCGATTCGGGCACGGCGCGTTTGTGAAATACGGCGACGCATCGACGTCATGCCACGGGGCGTAAGGGGGGCAAACCCGGTGCAAAGCAAGCACCATGCCATGCCGCATCCTGGTGCATGCGCGTAAAACCTGACGTGCGGATGCCCGAACGCGCCGCCATAGGGGCGCCGGGCACGCTTCTTGCAAGTGTCCAAAGGTGTCACGCGAGAAGTGATACGCTTTAGGTGAATTTGAATGGAGGTGGCGCATGGGTGCCAACGTGTCATTGGTCGATATCGCGCACGGCGCGAGCCGCCGGCGTCGCCCGCCGGGCGGATCCAACGGCCAATCCGCGCCCGCGCCCGGGCTCGAACGCCGGCTCGACATCCAGGTGTATTCCGACGCCCGCGTCACCCAGGCCGGCCGGCCCTGGGAGCGCAGCGTGTGGCGCGAGGCGCGCGTGCTGATCGCCGAGTGCCCGGCGCCGCGCCTGGCCTACGGCATCGAGCAGGCACTGCGTGCCGCGGCCTGCGGCATCGCCCGCGACCGTGGCTGGCGCGGGCTGGGCACCGTGGCCTTTTCGCTCGATGACGCGACCGGCATGTTCCGCGTGCTCGAGGCGGCACTCCAACACGACACCGACGAAGGCGCCGGCGTGCTCGAGCCGATTTCCGCTCACACGCTCGACGTCCGGATCGGCGCCTGCGTGGCGTCCGGACGGCCGGATGCCCATCTGGTCGTTTGCGGCACGACCCGCGGCGACGCGCTGCGGCGCGCCTATCAGGCCATCGGCGACATGCCCGGCCTGGCGGTGCCCGAGCGCGCCTTTCTGCTCAACCGCATCGCCTCGCCCGCCTTTTGCTCGGGCCTGACCGGCTCGCGGCTCGATCGCATCACCGACTGGAGCGACCACCGGGCCGCCAGTTGAACCCCGGTGTCGCAGCGCCGCTGACACTACAATAGGCCGCATTCCTGGACCCGCCGACCGGTCTCTCGCCGTCGGCTCCGTGCGAGCTGAACATCATGTCGCTGCTTACCGATCTTCAGTCCCTCCTGGGACCGAGCCACGTCCTGACCGGCGCCGACGCCGAGCCCTATGAGCAGGACTGGCGCCGCCGCTACCGGGGCCGCGCACTGGCGGTGGTACGGCCGGGCTCCACCGACGAGGTCGCGGCCGTGGTGCGGGCCTGCCTCGCGCACGGCGCGCCGATCGTGCCGCAGGGCGGCAACACGGGGCTGTGTGGCGGCGCCACCCCCGACGACCGCGGCGATGCGGTCATCGTGAGCACCGCCCGGCTCAACCGGGTGCGCGCCATCGATACCGATAACGACACCATGACCGTCGAGGCCGGCTGCGTGCTGCAGGCCGTGCAGGAGGCGGCCGAACAGGCGGGCAGGCTGTTTCCGCTCAGTCTGGCGGCCGAAGGCAGCTGCACCATCGGCGGCAACCTCGCCACCAACGCCGGCGGCACCCAGGTGCTGCGCTACGGCAATGCGCGTGAGCTCGTGCTCGGGCTCGAAGTCGTGACCGCCGATGGCGAGGTCTGGCACGGACTGCGCGGCCTGCGCAAGGACAACACCGGTTACGACCTGCGCGACCTGTATGTCGGCAGCGAGGGCACGCTGGGCATCATCACCGCGGCCACGCTCAAACTCTTTCCGTTGCCCGTCGCGTCGTGCACCGCGTTGCTGACGCTCGACAGCATCGACGACGCCGTCGAGCTGCTGTCGCGCGCCCGAGCCGGCTTCGGCGCGTCGCTCACGGGCTTCGAGCTGATGGCGGGCGATTGCCTGCAGGCCGTGATCAAGCTGTTTCCGCAGCAGCGCCTGCCGTTCGAGGGCGATGCCACGCGCTCGCCCTGGTTCGCGTTGCTGGAGCTCTCCGACAGCGAGAGCGAGACGCACGCGCGCGAGCGCTTCGAGGCCGTGCTGGGCGCCGCCATCGAAGACGGCCTGGTGACCGATGCCGCGATCGCGGCCAATCTGGCGCAGAGCCAGGCCATCTGGCATCTGCGCGAAAGCATTCCGCTGGCCGAAGCGGAGCTCGGCAAGGCCGTCAAGCACGACGTTTCCATTCCGATCTCGTCGATCGCGCGTTTCGTGCACACCACCAACGCGGCCCTGCAGGCGAGTTTCCCGGGCGTGCGCAACGTCATCTTCGGCCATCTGGGCGACGGCAATCTGCATTACAACGTGGCGCGCGCGCCCGGCCAGACCGAGGCCGACCTGCTGGCGCTGCAGCCGGGCGTCTACGACATCGTGCATCGCAGCGTGATGGATTTCGCCGGCTCGATCAGTGCCGAACACGGCGTCGGGCAACTCAAGCGTGACGAGCTGCCGCGCTACAAGAGCGAGATCGAGCTCAATCTCATGAAGCGGATCAAGCACGCGCTCGATCCCAATGGCCTGATGAACCCGGGCAAGGTGCTGCAGGCGTCGGCCTGACGCAGGCGAGGAGCGGATCATGGCGCCAGCGGGCCCGAACTACCGCGTGCTGATCGTCGAAGACGATCTCACCATCGCGGGCAATCTCTACGAGTATCTGCAGGGCAAGGGCTTCATGCCCGATGCCGCCTACGACGGCCGCACGGCGCTCGCCATGCTGGGCGAACACAGCTTCGACGCCGTGGTGCTCGACGTGGGCCTGCCGGGCCTGGACGGCCATGCGGTCCTGCACGCGATGCGCATCGAGCGGCGCCTGCCGGTGCCGGTGCTCATCCTCACGGCGCGCGACGGGCTCGACGACAAGCTCGCCGGGTTCGCCCATGGTGCCGACGACTATCTGACCAAGCCCTTCGCGCTGGCCGAGGTGCACGCGCGCCTGCAGGCGCTGATCCTGCGCGCCCGCGGCGCGGTCGTGGATGCCGTGCTGAGCTGTGGCGCGCTCGCGCTCGATACCCGCACGCGCGACGTCACCGTTTCCGGCACGCCGGTGCATCTGGCGCGCAAGTCCACCCTGATCCTCGAGACCCTGCTGCGCGACCCGGGCCGGGTGGTGTCGCGCGAAGAAATGGAGTCGGTGCTGTGGGGCGACGAGCCGCCCGCCTCCGATGCCTTGCGCAGCCAGATGCATCTGCTGCGCCGGGCGCTGGCGGACGCCGGTTTCGACGGCATCGAGACCGTTCATGGCACGGGCTGGCGCCTCCTGTCGCCGGCCGCCTGAGGATCGAGGCATGAGCCGTTCCGGAGCGTTGACCCAGCGGGTCGTGTGGGCGCTGACCGGCACGGTCACGGTGTTCGTGACCGTCCTCGCCTTGCTGTCCTATCTCACGTTCGACCAGATGGAAGACGATCTGGTCAACGACATCCTCACCACCGAAACCGAGCGCCTGGCCCAGCATCTGCGCACGGGCGAGTATTTTCTGCCCGACGCGCGGCAGGGCCCGCGCGAGCTCGGTGGCTCGATGCGCGCGTGGCTGATCGAGCCGAACCAGAGCGATGCGGTGCTGCCCGAGCCGCTGCGCGGCCTCGACAACGGCCTGCATCTGCTGGAGCCGGGCGCCGAGACCTGGCACGTCATGGTGGCCTCGGTCGGCAATCAGCAGGGCAAACTCTATTTACTGTACGACGCCACCGACAACGAGGAGCGCGTGCAGAGTTTCGGTCTGTTCGTGCTGGGCATCGGCGCCATCTGCGTGGTGCTGGCCTATGGGCTGTCGCGCCGCGTGGCCGGTATCGCGGTGAGCCCCATGCTCGACCTGACCCAGCGGCTGTCCACCTGGGCGCCGGGGTCGGCCGACCTGGCCGTGCAGCGCGACGACGAGGCGGGCCGCCTGATCGAGGCCTTCAATCGCGTGCAGAATCAGGTCGACCGTTCGATCGCCCGGGAGCGCGAGTTTGCCGCCAATCTGAGCCACGAGGTGCGCACGCCGCTGGCGGGCATCCGCTCCGACGGCGAGATGATGTTGCTCGACGAGACCCTGCCGGCGGCGTCCCGCAAGCGCTTGCAGCGCATCGTGGACCACGTCGACAGCGTGTCGGCATCGCTCGAGAGCGCACGCGCGCTCGCGCGCGACGAGCCTCGCGCCGCCGAGTCCGTCGATCTGTCGCGCTGCATGCGCGACGCCTGGCAAGGCTTCGAGGTCAACGCCGAGCAGGCGGGGCTGCAGTTCGTGAATGCCATCCCGGACGGCGTCGAGCGCATGCTCGACCGCTACGCGCTGCTCACGGTGCTGCGCAATCTGGTGCGCAATGCGCTGGAGCACGCGGCGCCGGCGGAACTGGTGGCCTCGCTCGACGTGCGAGGCGCGCTGGTGCTGGCCGACAATGGCCGCGGCATCGCGCCCGACGAGCTCCCGTTCGTGTTCCAGCGCTATTACAGCGGGCGGCTGCGCGACTCCGCCGAGGCCGGCGCCGGCGCGGTGCCGCGCGGCCTGGGCCTCGCGATCGCCAAGCGCGTCTGCGACATGCAGGGCTGGACGCTGCACGTGGAATCGTCGCAATCGGAGCCCGGCCGCGGCACGCGCTTCGTGCTGTGCCTGGAAGAAACGCCCGCGCCGGCCGCAGGCGTGTCGTAGTGGTGCGCCGGGCGTCCCGAGGCGGGCCGGTATCTGGTACGTTATCGTACAACGTGCCGGCGGTATAATCGGCCGCGAAGTTTTACCCTCCAGCATCACACCACCCCGGGATACCCCCTCGATGAGCAATGCCTCCCAAACCGCAGCGGTGCCGCAGCGTCGTCCGCGTAATCTGGCGCAGGGCCTGGTCGAATCGATCACCGAGCGTATTCGGGGCGGGGAGATCGCGCCGGGGCAGAAGCTGCCCACCGAGTCGGAGATCATGCGCCAGTTCGGCGTGAGCCGGACCGTGGTTCGCGAAGCCTTGTCCCGGCTGCAGGCGGCGGGGCTGGTCGAGACGCACCACGGCGTGGGCACCTACGCGCTCGAGCCCTCGGGCGGCACCGATTTCCGGGTGGACCCGGCCGACATCGCCACCGTGCGCGACGTGCTGGTGCTGCTCGAGCTGCGGATCTGCCTCGAAAGCGAGGCGGCGGGCCTGGCCGCGTTGCGTCGCAGCGACATGCAGCTGAGCGAGATGCGGCGCGCCCTCGACGAGTTCAAGGGCTGTCTGGCGCAGGGGGGCGACACCGTCACCCCGGATTTCCGCTTCCATCTGCTGATCGCGCAGGCCACCGAAAACCGCTACTTCGCCGATCTGATGTCGCATCTGGGCTCGGCCATCATTCCGCGTACCCGCATTAATTCGGCCCGCATCGCCCACGAAGACCGTGAGCAGTACCTGGCGCGGGTCAACCAAGAGCACGAGGACATCTGGCAGGCGATCTCGCGCCAGGATCCCGAGGCGGCCCGCGCCGCCATGCGCATGCACCTGAGCAACAGCCGCGAGCGCCTGCGCCGCGCCCAGGACCGCTGATTTTTTCGCCGTCAGGCCCAACGCTTGTCTTGCGCCGAAATTAGATATACGATGTCGTACAACTAGGCGGCGACGAGCAGTTCCACCGTCTGGTTGCATGCAGGCCGGGTCGGGTGACCCGGTGGCACGACCCAACACGATGAACGCCGCCATCCGGTTCCGGGGGAGCCCGCGGCGCTTTGACACCACGGAGCAGAATTCCATGTATTTCGACCACGCCGCCCTCAAACATCTCCTGGGCAATGGCCTGCTGTCGTTCCCGGTGACCGATTTCACCGCCAACGGCGACTTCAATGAGCAGACCTACCGTCAACGCCTCGAATGGCTGATGCCCTACGGCGCCTCGGTGCTGTTCGCGGCCGGCGGCACCGGTGAGTTCTTCTCGCTGGAAGTCGACGAATACGCCAAGGTCGTGAAGACCGCCACCGACACCTGCAAGAAAGACACCCCGATCGTCGCTGGCGTAGGCCAGGGCACGCGCGCCGCCATCCGCTACGCGCAGGCCGCCGAGGCCAACGGCGCGAGCGGCATTCTGCTGATGCCGCACTACCTGACCGAAGCCAGCCTGGACGGCATCGTCGATCACGTCGAAGCGGTCTGCAAATCGACCAAGCTCGGCGTCGTGGTCTACAACCGTGCCAACTCGCAGCTCAACGCCGACGCGCTCGAGCGTCTGGTCGACCGCTGCCCGAACCTGATCGGCTTCAAGGACGGCGTGGGCAACATCGAACTGATGATGTCGGTCCACAACCGCATCGGCGATCGTCTGGTCTACGTGGGCGGCCTGCCCACCGCCGAAATCTTCGCACCCGCCTACCTGGCGATGGGCGTGAACACGTACTCGTCGGCCGTCTTCAACTTCGTGCCCGCCACCGCAGTGCGCTTCTACGAAGCCATCCGCGCCAACGATCACGCCACGGTCAACGACCTGCTCAAGCGCTTCTACTTCCCGCTGATCGCGCTGCGCAACCGCAAGTCCGGTTACGCCGTCAGCATGATCAAGGCCGGCGCCACCCTGGTGGGCCACTCGGCCGGCCCGGTGCGCAGCCCGCTGACCGAGCTGACCGACGCCGAAGTCGAAATCCTGGCTGGCCTGATCAAGGGCGTCGAGCCCGAAGCCCTGGCCCGCTAAAACCATCTTCCCCTTGCCCGGGCGCGAACAGCGCCCGGTCTGCTCGCGGCCCGCCGTTGATCCGGCGGGCCGTTTTTTTTTGTCTTGGGCCGCCCCAAGACAAAAAGCGTGTATGGACCGGGGACATGGGTGACAGGTGTGCGGGGACATGGGTAACAGGTTGACCAGGTTACTTCGCGGTCCTTAAATCGATCTGCCCGAGGCAGTGATGGCAGAAGAAGATATCGAACGT
>NZ_NEVP01000013.1:0-54595 GCF_002261315.1 Bordetella genomosp. 5 | reverse complement strand
ACAAACTCCGTCTTCTGATCGCTCACGGTAACAGCACTCCAAGGCATGGAACTCTCCCGGGCATCTAGTCCGGAAAAGTGTCACCCATGTCCTCGTACACCTGTTACCTATCTGTCCGGTCCATACAAAAGCGCCCCCTCGGGGGGCAGCAAGCCGAAGGCGCAGCGTGGGGGCCCGCCCGCCGCCGAGCCGCCTCAAGGCGGGCGCGCCCCCTCGGGGGGCAGCAAGCCGAAGGCGCAGCGTGGGGGCATTTTTTGACATTAATTTGACGGCTTGCCGGTATGCTTGCGCGTCCCTGAAACGGGCGCTGGTATCGGCCGCTTGAGCCACCCCCCATCGGCGCCACTCCCGGAGCCGCTTTTGCGCCGTCTTACCGTTCGCTTTGTCATCTCCGTGCTGGTCATGCTCACCCTGAGCCGGCTGGCGCTGTCGTTCTGGCTTTGGGAGCGTGTGCAGGACGCCGGCGGACTCTGGCCCATCCTCATGGGGGGCTGGCGTATCGACCTCTGCCTGATCGCCATGGTGATCGGGCTGCCGGCGGCGCTGTCGCCGTGGTTCGGTCATCGCCCGCTCGCCGCCCGGCTGACGGCCTGGTGGTATCGCATCTGGTGGATGCTGTTCGTGCTGCTCGAGGTGTCCACGCCCCAGTTCATCTCCGAGTACGACACGCGGCCGAACCGGCTCTACTTCGAGTACCTGGTGCATCCGCGCGAAGTGGCGGCCATGCTTTGGGAGGGCTACAAGGGCGTGCTGTTCGCCTCGGCGGTCTTGCTGCTGGCGGCGGCGTGGCTGGGGTTCCGGCTTTTCCCGGTGGGCCGCGCCGATGGCTTCATGCGCTGGTGGAAACGACCCTTGGTCACGCTGGCCGTCATTGCCGTCTGCGTGCTGGCCGGGCGCGGCACGCTGCAGCACCGGCCGATCAATCCGTCGGTGGTCGCGTTCTCCAGCGACGCCATGGTCAACACGCTGCCGCTGAACTCGCTCTATAACGTCTTCGATGCGGCCTACCGCATGCGCGACGAACGCTCATCGGCCGCGCTGTATCCGCTGATGGAGACCGACCGCATGAACGCGCTGGTGCGCGAGGCCGCCGGCCTCACCGGCCCGGCGCTGGATCCGGCCTATCCGAGCGAACACGTGCAGCGTGCCACGGTACGCCGCGACAAGCCGCTCAATCTGGTGATCATCCTGCAGGAGAGCCTCGGCGCCCAATACGTGGGCAGCCTGGGCGGACGCGACCTGACGCCGAATATCGACGCGCTCGGTCAGCAGGGCTGGATGTTCGGCCGCGCCTATGCCACCGGCACGCGCTCGGTGCGGGGCATCGAGGCCGTGACGGCGGGCTTCCTGCCCACGGTCGCCGAAGCGGTGGTGAAGCTGCCGCGCTCGCAGAGCAACTTCTTCACGCTGGCTGGCGTGCTGGGCGCGCATGGCTACCGTTCCCGCTTCGTGTACGGCGGCGAATCGCACTTCGACAACATGCGCGGATTTTTCCTGGGCAACGGCTTCAACGAGATCGTCGATCGCAAGGCGTTTGTCGATCCGGTGTTCGTGGGCTCGTGGGGCGCCTCCGACGAAGACATGTTCAATCAGGTCGACCGGCTGCTGCGCGCCGATGGCGACAAGCCCGTGTTCACGCTGGCGTTTTCGGTGACCAATCACTCGCCGTGGGAGTACCCGGCGGGCCGGATCGAACCGCAGGGCGATCCCGCCACGGTCGAGAACACCGTGCGCTACGCGGACTGGGCGTTGGGCAAGTTCTTCGAGCGCGCCCGCCAGGCGCCGTACTGGGACAACACGGTGTTCCTGGTGATCGCCGACCATGATTCGCGCGTGTATGGCGCAAACCTCGTGCCGGTGCGGCATTTCCAGATCCCGGCGCTGATCCTGGGGGGCAGCATCGCGCCGCGCCGCGATGACCGCATCGTGAGCCAGATCGACATGGCGCCCACGCTGCTCTCGCTCATGGGCCTGGACAACGTCAATCCGCTGCTGGGCGCCGACCTGACGCAGCGCGATCCGAACCGCGCCATCATGCAGTACGGCGACAACTTCGCTTATCTCAAGGGCGACACGCTGGCCGTGATCGAGCCGCGCAAGCCGGTCCATATCTACAACTACCGCCGCGCGCCGCTCTCGGACGAAGAAGGCTACGACGAGCTGCCGGCCAATCCGGCGCTGGCCGACGAGGCGCTGGCGCATGCGCTGTGGCCGAGCTGGGCCTATCGCGAGGAACGCTATCGCCTGCCGCCTCAGGACGCCGCGCGGCGCTGAGCCCAGGCGAGGACCGAGAGTAAAGCCCCCACGCCGCGCCTTCGGCTTGCTGCCCCCCGGGGGGGCTTTTTTGTCTTGGGGCGGCCCAAGACAAAAAAGCCCCTGGCGACGCGCCTTCGCAAGGCGCGCCACCCGGGGCTTTGTCATGCCTGACCGGTCGGGATCAGATGCGTGCCGGCAACACCGTGCCCGCGGCCTGCCCGAAGGCGATGCGCGGGTAGCCGGGTTTTTCGCAGTGCGCGCGGATGATGATCTCGTCGCCGTCCTGCAGGAAGGTGCGCGACTCGCCCCAGGGCAGCGCGACCGCGGTCTTGCCGCCGTTGCTCAATTCCATCAGCGAGCCGGCCTCGTCGGGCTGCGGACCCGACAGCGTGCCGGTGCCGAGCAGGTCGCCGGGTTGCAGATTGCAGCCGTTGACCGTGTGATGCGCGACCAGCTGCGCGACGTTCCAGTAGGCATCGCGGAAGTTGCTCGACGACAGCTTGGCCGGCGCCTGCTTCGCGCCACGCGATTGCTCGGTGGTGAGCAGCACTTCCATCTGCACGTCGATGGCGCCCTCGGCGCGGTTCGCGTCGGAGCTCAGGTAGGGCAGCGGCTGCGGATCGGCGGCGTCGCGGCTGTAGGCGACGCGGAAGGGCGCGAGCGCCTCGAGCGTGACGATCCAGGGCGAAATGGTCGAGGCGAAGTTCTTCGACAGGAAGGGGCCGAGCGGCTGGTATTCCCAGGCCTGCAGATCGCGGGCCGACCAGTCGTTCAGAATGCACATGCCGAACACATGCGACTCCGCCTGATCCAGCGGCACACGCTCGCCCAGCGGGTTGGCGCTGCCGAGGAACACGCCGAGCTCGAGCTCGTAGTCCAGGCGCTTGCACGGACCGAACTGCGGCGCCTCGCCTTCGGCGGCCGGGCGTTGCTGGCCCACCGGACGCGGGAATTGCTGGTTCACGCCGATGCTGGAGGCCCGGCCGTGGTAGCCGATCGGCACCCACTTGTAGTTGGGCAGCAGCGGATTGTCGGGCCGGAACTGCCTGCCGATCGCGGTAGCGTGGTGCACCGAGATATAGAAGTCGGTGTAGTCGCCGATCTGGGCGGGCGTGGTGAACTCGGCGTCGGCCTGCGGCACCAGCAGCGGCTCGATCAGGCCCTGCAGCGGCGAACCGGTGCGCAGCGCGCGCGAGAGCGCCAGGCGCAGCGCCTGCCAGGCCGGCTGGCCCAGCGCCATCAGCGCATTGACGCGCGTTTCGCGACCGGCCTGCAGCGCGGCCCGGGCGTCGCCATCGAACGGTGCGCCCGGATTCGCGTCCGCCAGCGCGGCCAGATCGACGATGGCGTCGCCGATCGCGACACCGACGCGGAAGGCTTCCTGCGTGCCCTTGCGGCGGAACGCGGCGTAGGGCAGGTTCTGCAGCGGAAAGCCGTTGGCCGGGGTGTTGGCGCTGCTGACCCAGCTGGTCAGGGCGGGATCGTGGGTTTCGTTCAGGGTAGTCATGGGTCGCGGTGTCTCGGTTCCAGGAGGAGGGAGGGGGTCGTGCGCGCTGCCAATGACAACGCGGCAATGGCGCACCATTGCCGCGCAGCCATCGGGCGCGGGCCGGCGGCGAGGCCGGCGCTTATGCCCGTTCGGGATTGAAATGCTTCTTCAGGCCTTGCCAGCACTGGTAGTAGTCGCCCTGCAACTGCGGCGATGCCAGCGCGTGCGCGGTCGGGCGGATCACCCGGCGCGTCTCGAACATGAAGGCCATGGTATCGCGGATGTAATGCGGCTTGCTGGTGTCGGCCACGCTCGCCTTCTCGAAGGTGTCGGCGTCGGGACCATGGCCGCTCATGCAGTTGTGCAGGCTGGCGCCACCCGGCGCGAAGCCCTCGGCCTTGGCGTCGTACACGCCCTGCACCAGGCCCATGAATTCGCTGGCCACGTTGCGGTGGAACCAGGGCGGACGGAAGGTGTTTTCCATGGCGAGGATGCGCGGCGGGAAAATCGCGAAATCCAGATTGGCCGTGCCCGGGGTGTCCGACGGCGAGGTCAGCACCGTGAAGATCGAGGGATCCGGGTGGTCGTAGCTGATCGAGCCCACCGTGTTGAACAGGCGCAGATCATACTTGTAGGGGGCGTGCGTGCCGTGCCAGGCCACGACGTTCAGCGGCGAATGCGTGAGCGGCGCGCGCCAGAAGCCACCGGTGAATTTGGCGATGAGTTCGAAGTCGCCTTCGATGTCTTCGTACCAGGCGACCGGCGCCAGGAAGTCGCGTGCGTTGGCCAAGCCGTTGGAGCCGATCGGGCCCAGTTCCGGCAGGCGCAGCGGCGCGCCGAAGTTTTCGAGCAGATATCCGCGCGCCTGGCCGTCGAGCAGCTCCACGCGCAGGCGCACGCCGCGCGGGATCACGGCGATCTCGCAGGGCTCGAGCTCGATCAGGCCGAGCTCGGTGGCCAGGCGCAGGCGGCCGAGCTGCGGCACGATCAGCATCTCGGCATCGGCGTTATAGAAGAAGCGGCCGTCCATCGAGCGATTGGCGGCATACAGATGAATGCCCACGCCCGCCTGTTCGTCGGGGCTGCCGTTGCCGCCCCAGGTCTGCACGCCGGCCACGAAATCGGTCGGCGCGTCGGGGATCGGCAACGGGCTCCAGCGCAGCTGATTGGGCGTGACGGGGCCTTCGCCGAACGTCGAGCGCCACTGCGGCGCGCCCTCGAACGGCGCGAAGGGCTTGTGCACCACGCCCGGACGGATGCGATACAGCCAGGAGCGGCGATTCTCGGCGCGCGGCGCGGTGAAGGCCGAGCCCGACAACTGTTCGGCGTAAAGGCCGTAAGGACACTGCTGTGGCGAGTTGCGGCCGTGCGGCAGCGCGCCGGGCAGCGCCTCGGTGGCGCAGGCATTGCCGAAGCCGGACTGGTATTGCAGGGGCATGGTTGTCTCCTGGCGGCGCCGCGCGAGGGGGGCGGGCCGGGGTTGTTATGAGGTGGCCGGACGTGGCGCCGGACCATGCGTCATTCTGCGCAAATTCCCCATCGTTGGATACGGGAATGTATAAATACAGATTATTCACATCATGAATAGTGGCCCCGTGACCGACCTGCGCGCGCTCGATCTCAATCTGCTCGTGATCCTGCAGCATCTGCTGCAGGAGCGCAGCATCTCCGCCGTGGCGCGCCGCCTCGATCTGTCGCAGCCCGCCGTGAGCAACGCGCTGCGGCGTTTGCGCACGGCTTTCGGCGACGAGCTCTTCGTGCGTACCGGACAGGGCATGCAGCCCACCCCGCGCGCCGAACGCATGGCGGGACCGGTGAGTGAGGCGCTCGATCTGCTCTCGCATATGGTCGACGAGTCCGACGAGGCTTTCGATCCCGCGCACAGCACGCGGCGCTTTCGCATCGCCATGACCGACGTGGGCGAGATTCATTTCATGCCCTCGCTGATGGAAGCGTGCGCGCGCGTCGCGCCGGAGGTCCGCATCGACTCGCTGCGGCTGCAGGGCGCGGATCTGCAGCGCGAACTCGACGCGGGGCGCGTCGATCTGGCCGTGGGGGCCTTCGCGGAGCTGGCGGGCGGCGTGGTGCAACGCATGCTGTTCCGTCAGGGCTACGCGACCCTGTTCCGTGCTGGTCATCCGAGCGCGCGCGCCGGCATGAGCCTGAAGGCCTTTCGCGCCGAGCGCCATCTGGTGGTGTCGCGGGCCGCGCCCTACGGGCAGGTGAATCAGTCGCTCGAGCGCGCAGGCGTGCGGCTCGAGGCGCACTTCAGCGTGCCGCACTTCGCGGCGGTGCCCTACATCGTCAGCACCACCGATCTGCTCGCCACCGTGCCGCAGAAGCTGGCCGCCAGCGCGGCGCCACACTTCGGCTTGCAGATCCTGACGCCGCCGATCCGCGTGCCGGCGCTACAGACCAATCTGTACTGGCACCGCCGCTTTCAGCGCGACGGCGGCAATCAATGGCTGCGCGGATTGATCGTCGAGACCTTCGCCGATCGAGTCTGAATGGTGGCCGGCGGCTGGGCCGCGCATCGGCGCCCGACGCATCGGCGCCCGACGCATCGGCCGACGCGACGGCGCCCGGCGCCGCCGCGCCCGGCATTCATTTCGACGTCGCGGCCAGGCTGGCTGGCGCCGCGGCATGCCCGACGGTCACGGCAAGGTCCGGGGTGTAGACCATCAGGCCGCGCGCCTGCCGCAGTTCGAGATACTGACGCAACACATGACGCCAGCGCGGCTCGGCGACCACGTCGCGCCACACGGCATCCAGTTCACGCGGGTCGGCGTCGAGCCCGGCATCGAGCCGCTGGGCGTAAGCCACCGTCGCGGGCGCCGACAGCAATTGCATGCGGCTCGCCGCCGTCAGCAGCCGCACCGCCGGCTCGGGCGGCGAGTCGCAGCAGTACAGAATGGGCGGCGCGGGGCTGTCGGTCTGCGCCGACAGCGCGGCCAGCGACGCGCCGCTCAGGCGCACGGGGCCGTCGGCACTCTGGAACGCATAGTCGAGGCTCGTATCGGCCGCGGCGAGCAGATTCAGGCCGCGCAGCAGCCGAAAGAGGTCGGTGGCCGCCGCGTCGGGCGAGGCCTTGACCTCCACCACCAGGCATACCTCCCATGCGGTATCCGGGCCGGCGTCCGCGGCTTGCCGCAGCACCAGCACGTCCCACTCGCCCTTGGCGCGATCGGTGCTGGCCACCAGCGAGCCGGGCATGCGTGCCGATCGCACGGTGCGATACACGTGCGTGGCGGTGGCCGCGGTCAGACCGCGCGCGAGCGTGGCGAGCGCGTCGGCGGCGGCGGCTTCGGCCACATTGCCACGGCGGCGCGATGCGGCGCCCTGTGCATAGGCGTCGGCGCTGCCGGATTGCGGACCGTGTTGGGCGCACAGCGCCAGATAGGCCTGAACCCGCGGATGGGCGGCCAGCGCGGCGTAGCGGCGCAAGCGGGCAAACGCGGCGTCTTGCGGCAGGTTTTGCAGCGCGGTCAACGCCGGCGCGCTCGCTTCGCTGGCCGGCATCGCGAGCACGGCCGCCAGCGCGTGATGCAGCGCGGGCCAGTCTTCTGCGCTGGCTGCCGCGTGCAGGCGGGAGAGCGCCGCGCGGCCCGCGTCGTCGGCCATGCGCTGCAGCCGCGCCGGATGGGCCGCGGCGTTCACGATGGCTCGCACGGTGCGCCGGTCCTGTTTGACGCCACCCGCGAGGCTCACGTATTCGGCCACTTCCGCGGAACGCTGTCGCAACAGAAGCGCCTGGAACACCGAGTCCTGTTGCCATGCCTCGTCCACGACGCGGGCCAGCGCGCCGACGAAGGCGCGTTCTTCTTCCGGCCCCGGTGCCATGCCCGCGTCGACGCAGGCCCGCGTGCGCTCCAGCGCCAGGGCGAGCGCCGTCTCGGCGGTGTCGTCGTCCGCCAGTGCGGCCGGGGTGGCTGGCACCGCATAAGGGCGTGGCACACCGCGCAGCAGATCGTGCAGCAGGGGGCAGGAACTCATGCGCCCCATTGTAGGGGCGCATGTCCGCTTTTGGTCCGCCGGGCGACGGGCCCGGCGGGGCAGCGCGGTCGTCTCAGGCGGAAGCCGACCCGGTGGCGACCGAGGCGCGTGCGTGGGCCAGGGCTTCGGCAATCACGCTCATGTCGCCGATGTGATTGGCCAGCAGCAGGATCAGCGCGGCGTTGAGTTCGCGGCTCTGCGCATCGCTGAGGTCGCGGTGGGTCTCGATCAGGGCCTCGTAGAAACCGTCGGCCGAAGGCAGGTTGGGCGTGGTGATGAGCGGCATGGCGGTCCTCAGTGCGTGCAGGTGGCGCGTGCCAGCGCCTGGTCGAGCGCGGCGTCGAGCGTGGCGGCATCGTGGCCACGCCAGCGCGCGGCGATGTGCTGGTCGGGGCGGATCAGGTAGCAGGTGCCCGGTTGCGCGTCGTAGCGGCGGGCCAGCAATCCCTCGGTGTCCTCCACGCGCAGCACGCCGGGTGGCGCCGTCCACGTCGCGCCCGCCGGGGCGACCACGATCGCGCGCACCGGCACGGGCCGGTCGGTCTGGCGTTGCAAGGTCTGCACGAGCTCGGAAGAGGGCGCCTCGGCGCCGCCGAACAGCACCACATTGAACGCGGTATCGAGCTGACCCAGCCACCAGGGCTGGCCATTGCCGCCCGCGACCGGCGCATCGGCGGCAACGGCGCCGGGCGCCATCGTGCCGGCGAACGCGTCGGCGTCCGGCGTGTTGAGCGGCGAGTCGCGATAGGTGGCCGGCAAGGACAGACGGCCGCTGTTGACGAGCGTGCGCGCGAAGGCGTGATCGCGCGCCAGATTCAGCACCGCGTTGCGGAACGTCCGGCTCACCTCGCTCTTGGGCGTGATGAAGTCGGTAGAGCGCGACGAGTTGAGAATGTTCTCGTCGGCGGCGTACTCGCGTTCGGTCGCATAGGTGTCGAGCAGGGCCTCGGGCGCATGCCCGGCCAGCACGAGTCGCAGCTTCCAGGCGAGGTTTTCGGCATCCTGCACGCCGCTGTTGGCGCCGCGGGCGCCGAACGGCGAGACACGGTGCGCCGCGTCGCCGGCGAACAGCACGCGGCCGTGGCGGAACGTGTCCATGCGTTCGCAGGCAAACGTGTACACGCTGACCCATTCCAGCTCGAATTCGGTATCGGCGCCGAGCAGCGCGCGGATGCGCGGCAGCACGTTCTCGGGCTTGACCGCCTCCACGGGGTCGGCATTCCAGCCCAGCTGGAAATCGATGCGCCAGACATTGTCGGGCTGCATGTGCAGCAGCACCGATTGGTTGGGATGAAACGGCGGATCGAACCAGAACCAGCGTTCGGCCGGGAAGGGCGCGCTCATCTTCACGTCCGCGATCAGGAAGCGGTCTTTGAAGATGCGGCCATGGGCCTCCTGGCCCAGCAGCTTGCGCACCGGCGAGCGGGCGCCGTCGCACGCGATCACCCATTGCGCCGCCAGCGTATAGGGACCATCCGGCGTTTCGACGGTGACGAGCGTGTGGTCGTCCTGGGGCTCGATGCCGGTCACGCGGTTTTTCCAGCGCAGCTCGATGTTGGGCTCGGCGCAGGCCTGCTCGTGCAGATAGCCTTCGGCGTAATACTGCTGCAGATTGATGAAGGCCGGGCGGCGATGCCCCGACTCGGGCAGCAGATCGAAGCGCCACACTTCCTGGTCGCGGAAGAACACCTTGCCCACGTTCCACGACACGCCCTTGTCGACCATGCGCTGGCCGATGCCCAGGCGGTCCCAGATTTCGAGGGTGCGTTTGGCAAAACAGATCGCGCGCGAACCGGTCGACAGCCGGAAGTCGTCGTCGAGCACCAGCACGGGTACGCCCTGGCGCGCCAGGTCGATCGCGGTGGTCAGCCCGACAGGGCCCGCGCCCACGATGACCACGGGGTGCGTGGCCGGCGCGGTATCACGGACGTGCGCATGGTAGGCGAACTCCAGCGCCTGGTAATCGATGTCTCCCACGAGTGTCTCCTGCGTGGTGTGTTTGTCTTGGGCCGGAGCTGGCGCATCGCGCGCGGCCGCGGCCGGACGGCAGTCATCCCGGCGCGCCCGGTGGGGCCGCCTGCGGACTGCTCATATAGGTATCGGTCAAACAAGACGCCGCGCAGAGCGCGGCGCCAGCATGCATCAGCCTTCGAGCTGCTTCCACATTTCGATGTCGCGCTTGTCGGTCCAGATGCGCGGATCGTCGTGGCCGGTGGCCTCGTCGTAGGCGCGCGACACGTTGAACGGCATGCAGTGATCGAAGATCACCCAGTCGCTGTAGCGCGGCTTCATGAAGTCGTAGGCCTGGCGATAGATGGTCTTGAGGTCGAGGCCTTCGGCCACGCCGCGGTTGACCACGGCGTACAGGTCGGTCAGAAACGCGCGCGTACCGGCCAGACCCTGGCGCACTTCGGTGGCGCTCTTGAGCGCCGGACCCCGGCCCGGCACCATCTTCTCGGCGCCGAAGGCGGCCAGCGCGTCGAGCGTGACCGGCCATTGACGGAAGTAGGCGTCGCCGCAATACGGCGTGGACTGGTACTCGACCAGATCGCCCGCGAACAGGATCTTCTGCTCGGGCAGCCAGGCGATGGTGTCGCCCTTGGTGTGGCCGCGGCCGATCTGCAGCAGCTTGACCTCGAGGTTGCCGAGGTTGACCGTCATCTCGCCCTTGAAGGTCATGGTCGGCCAGACCAGGCCGGCCGGAATCGACTCGGCGTTGCGGAACAGGCGGGGGAAGCGGCCGATCTCGCTGGCCTTGTCCTGCTCGCCGCGCTCGGCGATCAGGTCATAGGTGTCGCGGCTGGCGAGGATTTCCTGGGCGTTGTAGGCCGAGGCGCCGAACACGCGCACGGCGTGATAGTGCGACAGCAGGATGTACTTGATCGGCTTGTCGGTCACTTCGCGCACGCGAGCGATCACGTCTTGCGCCATGACCGGCGTGGCCTGGGTGTCGACCACCATCACGGCGTCGTCGCCGATGATGATGCCGGTGTTGGGATCGCCTTCGGCCGTATAGGCATAGGCGTTGTCGGACAGCTTTTCGAACGAAACGACTTTGTCCTGCAGGTCGCCGTGCGACGCGAATTGCTTGCTCATGGAGTCTCCTGCCACATTGTTCTGGGTGTGGAGGCAATATATCCCGGCGTTAGTCTTTGTGCAATACGTTCGCTATAAACGAATTCCCTAGGGTTCCGACCCCTCACCGCTTCTGACAACGCGGGCAGAAATAGGTGGCCCGCTGCCCCTGGACGATGCGGCGGATCGGCGTGCCGCACAGGCGGCAGGGCAGCCCGGCCCGCTCATAGACGGCCGCGTGAATGGTGAAGTAGGCGCCCGGCTCGCCGCTCGCACCCACGTAGTCGCGCAGGGTGCTGCCGCCCGAGTCGAGGGCGTCGGTCAGGGTGAGGCGGATGGCCGCCGCGAGCTTGTCGCAGCGCGGGCGGGACACTTTGCCGGCCGCCAGGCGCGGGTCGATGCCGGCCCGGAACAGGCTCTCGGAGGCGTAGATATTGCCCACGCCCACCACGGCGCTGCCGGCCAGCAGGGCCTGCTTGACCGCCATGGCCCGGCCGCGGAACTGGTCATGCAGCCACTTGCCGTCGAAACGCGGATCGAACGGTTCGATGCCGAGCGTGGTCAAAAGCGGATGGGTGTCGATCGGGCCTGCCTCGGCGGGATGCCACAGCACCGCACCAAAACGGCGCGGATCGTGCAGGCGCAGGATGGCGTGGTCGAACACCCAGTCGACGTGATCGTGCTTGCGCGGCGCTTCGTCTTGAGGCACCCGGCGCAGCGATCCGGACATGCCGAGATGCACCAGTTGCACACCGTGCTCGAAACGCAGCAGCAGATATTTGCCCCGGCGGGCGCATTCGAGCACCACGCGGTCGGTGAGCAGGGCGGGGAGGTCGGGCGGAACAGGCCAGCGCATGCGGGGTTCGCGGACCACGAGGCGGCGCAGCGTCTGGCCGGTGATGACCGCGTCGATTCCCCGACGCGTGGTTTCTACTTCAGGCAGTTCCGGCATGAGCCAGTGTAAGATGATCAATTACGTGTACGAAGATTGTGCCACCAACCGGACGGGCCGCGTGAAGTTGTCGCTCAAACACATTAATCTCCGATTGGCCTCGCTGGCCTTGGTGCTGGCAGGTATCCAGGCGGTCCCCGCCCTCGCCGCCGAAGTGCGTCCCAAAGACGCCACCGGGCCGCGCCTCGTACCCCAGCAGCGTGCGCCCGAAACCGAAGTGATCCACCTGCGGCCGGGCCAACTGCCGCTGGTGAGCCTCACCGGTGACATTTTCTATCGCGTGCTGGCCGCCGAAATCGCCGCGCAGCGTGGCATGTACGGCAGCGCCGCCACCACGCTCGTCAATCTGTCGCGCGAAACCAGCGATCCGCGCCTGGCGCGCCGCGGGCTCGAGTTCCAGCTCGCCGGCGGCAACCTGCCGGGCGCGCTCGAGGCGGCCCGCACCTGGTCGCGCCTCGCCCCGAACGACATCGAAGCCAGCTCCACCGAGCTGGCCCTGGCCGCGGCCAATGGTCAGACCAAGGGTCTGGCCGAGGCCCTGCGCAAGCGTATCGACGCCACGCCCGACAAGGCCGGCGCCATTGCCCAGGCCATGGGCGTGCTCAGCCGCCTGAACGACCGTCGTCTCGCGCTGCGCATCCTCGACGAAGCCCTCTCCGACAGCGTGCGCAAGCAGCCGGTCGCGCGTCTGGCCCTGGCCGACGTGGCCCAGGCGGCCGGCGACTATGGCCGCGCCTTCACCGAAGCGCGCGCCGCGCTCGCCGCCGACCCGCGTTCCGAGCCGGCTGCCCAGCGTGTGCTCGAGTATGGCGAAAAGGTCGACCCGCAGCGCGCCGAAGAGCAGGCCCGCGCCTATATCGCCCGCAATCCCAACGCCCGCAAGGTGCGTCTGATGCTGGCCGGCCAATTGGCCGAGCGCGGCGATTACGACGCGGCCCAGGCCGAGTTGCAGGCCATGTCGCGCCGCTCGCCCGAAGATTTCGATCTGCTGTTCATGCAGGCGCAGCTCGCCTACAAGGCAGGCCACCTGGATCAGGCGCGCACGCTGCTGCAGCAGTATCTGGACGTGCAGAACCAGCGCCAGCAGGCCACCGTGCCGGGCGCCACCGATGCGGGCGCCGCCGCGGCCGATGCGCGCGTGATGCTCTCTCGCATCGCCGAGGATCAAGGCCGCTTCGACGACGCGATCGCCGAGCTCGGCCGTATCGACGACCCCTCCATGCGGTTCTCGGCGCACATGCGCCAGGCCTCGCTGCGGGCGCGTCAGGGCCGTGTCGACGACGCGCTGGCCTTGATCAACGCCGCCGGTCCGCAAGACGAAGAAGAGCAGGTGCTGGGCATCCTCACCAAGGCGCAGATCCTGCGCGACGCCGATCGCGTCGATCAGGCCATCGCGATGCTGGCCAAGGCCGATCAGCAGATGCCCGATACCGTCGAGATCAAATACGAGCTCGCGATGCTGTACGAGCGCGTCGGCAAGATCGATCAGCTCGAACGCCTGCTGCGTCAGGTGATCGCGCTCGATCCCGAGCATGCCCACGCCTACAACGCGCTGGGTTATACGCTCGCCGATCGCGGCCAGCGCCTGCCCGAAGCGCTCGATCTGATCACGCAGGCGCTCGACCTCGCGCCCGATGATCCCTTCATTCTCGACAGCATGGGCTGGGTCAAGTACCGCATGGGCGAGCTGCCCGCGGCGGCCGAGTACCTCAAGCGCGCCTACGCGCAGCGGCCCGAGGCCGACATCGCGGCCCACCTGGCCGAGGTGCTCTGGAAGCAGGGTCAGCGCGAGCGCGCCATGGAGCTGCTGCGCACGGGCTACAAAAAAGATCCCAAAAACCGCACGGTCCTCGAAACCTTCGAGCGCCTCGGAGTCCAGCCGTGATGGCGGTGTTCGCGCGCATGCGCGGTGCCGTCGCCGTCCTGGCCCTGGGCGTGATCGCAGGGTGTACCTCGCTGCCCGAAGTCAAAGCCCCGGCGGGCGATGCCTTCTCGCGCAATGGCCGCTTTGCGATCACCGCCACCGAGTCCGACGGCAAGCAACAGGCCGTGCAGGGCGGGTTTACATGGCGTGATACGGGTCGTGAGTACGTGCTCGACCTGACCAATCCGCTGGGCTCCATCGAGGCGCGTGTCGAGGGCGGCCCCGGCGTCGCCACGCTCACGCGCGCCAACGGCACCACGCTGCAGGCGCCCAATCCGGATGCGCTGGCCGAAGACGCCCTCGGCAGCCCCGTGCCGGTGTCCGGTCTGCGCAGTTGGCTGCGCGGCCAGCTCGCCAGCGATACCGACACCGCCCAAAACGTCCAGCGCGACGATCTCGGCCGTCCGGCCTCGTTCGAGCAAAACGGCTGGAACGCGCGGCTCTCGCGCTACGACACGCTCGGCCCGCAATTGCTGGTGCTCGAGCGCCAGGAGCCGGGCCGCCGCATCATCGTGCGGCTGGTGGTCAATCAGCCCTGATACGCTCGTGACGCTCTACGACGTACCGGCGCCCGCCAAGATCAATCTGTTCCTGCACGTCGTCGGCCGTCGCGCCGACGGCTATCACCTGCTCCAGACGGCGTTCCGCTTCATCGACATCGCCGACACGCTTCACTTCGAGGCGCGTCCGGATGGCGTGATCGAGCGCGCCTACGAGCTGCCGGGCGTGCCGCCCGAGCAAGACCTGATCGTGCGTGCGGCCCGCGCCTTGCAGCAGGCCACCGGCGCGCGGCAGGGCGCCCGCATCGGGCTCGAAAAGCGCATTCCGCAAGGGGGCGGGCTGGGCGGCGGCTCGAGTGATGCCGCCACCACGCTGATCGCGCTCAATCGTCTCTGGAACACCGGTCTGTCGCGTGAAGCCCTGATGGCATTGGCCTTGCCGCTGGGCGCCGACGTGCCGGTGTTCGTGTTCGGCCAGTCGGCATTCGCCGAGGGCGTGGGCGAGGCCTTGCGCCCGATCAGCCTGCCGCCGGCGAGCTATCTGATCGCCCAACCCGACGCGAGCGTGCCCACTCCCGCAATTTTTTCGGCACCCGATTTGACAAGGGATTCCGAACACGTCACAATAACGGACTTTCTTGCTTCGCCTACTTCTTTCTTCGGAAAGAACGATCTGGAGCCGGTGGTCTTTCGGCAGTTTCCTCAGGTTTTCGAGGCTGTCCGATGGCTGGCAAACCTGGGAATCCGGGTTCGCATGTCAGGGTCTGGTGCGTGTCTTTACGCCGAATACCCAGGTCCCGGTACCGAATCAGAAGCTGTCGAATCGGTAAACGAATCGGCGATTTTGGCAGAAAAGAAAATTACCGCTACAATGCGCGGCGCTGATAAAACAATCAGCCAAACGCATCCCGGGTTTCGGTTGGTGAAGGCTTCGGCCGGATTAACAGAGCACCCGTTGCGGCACTGGATTGAAAGCTAGTTGGGGAGTCGCCAAGCTGGTTAAGGCACCGGATTTTGATTCCGGCATGCGAAGGTTCGAATCCTTCCTCCCCAGCCAAACCAATACATAAAAAAGCTGTTGAACGTGAGCCCGTCAGACACCGGCACCAGTTCAGCGGCTTTTTTGTTTTTCGGGGTCTGCGCAAGCGGGACGGGCGAATGCCACCCCTGGCCTTGTGCCTCGTTGTTTCAAAACGACCATCACCTGCATCATGGCAAACGATAGCTTCATGATTTTCACGGGCACGGCGAACACCCGCCTGGCCGTGGACGTAGTCAACCATCTCGATATGTCGCTCGGCAAGATGACCGTCGGCCGCTTCTCGGATGGTGAGGTGATGGTCGAGATCAACGAAAACGTCCGCGGCAAAGACGTCTTCGTGCTCCAGCCCACGTGCGCGCCGACCAACGACAACCTGATGGAAATCATGGTGATGGTCGATGCCCTGCGCCGTGCCTCGGCTGGCCGCATCACCGCCGCGATTCCGTATTTCGGCTACGCCCGCCAGGATCGCCGCCCGCGCTCGGCGCGCGTGTCGATCTCGGCCAAGGTCGTGGCCAACATGCTGCAAGTGGCCGGCGTCGATCGCGTCCTCACGATGGACCTCCACGCCGACCAGATCCAGGGTTTCTTCGACATCCCGGTCGACAACATCTACGCAGGTCCGATCTTGCTGGGCGACATCTGGCGCCGCAATTTCTCGAACCTGGTCGTGGTGTCGCCCGACATCGGTGGCGTGGTTCGCGCCCGTGCGCTGGCCAAGCAGCTCGAAGCCGACCTGGCCATCATCGACAAGCGCCGCCCGCGCGCCAACGTCTCCGAAGTGATGAACATCATCGGTGAGGTCGACGGACGCACCTGTATCATCATGGACGACATGGTGGATACGGCAGGCACGCTGTGCAAGGCGGCCCAGGCCCTCAAGGAACGCGGCGCCGGCGCCGTGTACGCCTACTGCACGCACCCCGTGCTGTCGGGTGGTGCCATCGAACGCATCGAAGCTTCGTCGCTCGACGAGCTCGTGGTGACCGACACGATTCCGCTCTCGTCCGAGGGCCAGGCTTGCGGCAAGATCCGCCAGCTGTCGTGCGCGGCGCTGCTGGGCGAGACCATTCTGCGTATTTCCAACGCCGAGTCGGTCAGCTCGCTGTTTGCCGACTGAGGCAGACACCCCCAGGCCGGCGTGCCTCGCTGAGCGGATCGCCTGATCCGATCGCGGTCTCCGGCCTCATTACCCCATTTGCCTGTTGCTGGTCGCGGCAGCAGGCGGATCACACGCCGCGCATGTTGCGCGGCGTGAAATCGACCGGCGGATTTTTTTCGCCAGATTGTTTGGAGTTTTTCCATGAAATTCAATGCCACTTCGCGTAGCGTCCAGGGTACGAGTGCGAGCCGCCGCCTGCGCCGCGCGGGCCGCGTTCCCGCCATCGTTTACGGCGGTACGGCTGCCCCCCTGAACATCGAGCTCGACCACAACGAAATCTTCCACGCCCTGCGCAAGGAAGAGTTCCACGCTTCGATCCTGACCATGGCGATCGAAGGCGGCAAGAACGAACAAGTTCTGCTGCGCTCGGTTCAATGGCACGCCTACAAGCAACAAGTCCTGCACATCGACTTCCAGCGCGTGGATGCCAACCAGGCTCTGCACACCAAGGTGCCCCTGCACTACATCAACGCTGAAGGTTCGCCGGCTGTGAAGCTGTCGGGCAACATCATTTCGCACATCGTGACCGAAGTCGAAGTGACCTGCCTGCCGAAGAACCTGCCCCAGTTCATCGAAGTGGATCTGAAGGATCTGCTGGGTGGCGGCGTGGTGCACCTGTCGGAAGTCAAGCTGCCGCTGGGCGTGACCTTCGCTGTGCACGGTTCGGATGACCCCGTCATCGCTTCGGCTGTCGCTCCCAAGGGCGCTGCTGCCGACGAAGGCGACGCCGAGGCGCCGGCCGCCTAAGGCTCTCCCGGACTCGTTCCAGGCACGCGGGGTCGCGCCCCGCACAGACCCTGCGCCTGCGTTTGCATGCGCAGGGTTTTTTGTGTTCTAAACACACGCATCATGTCCGCACCCATACGTTTGATCGTCGGGCTGGGAAATCCTGGCCCCGAGTACGAAGCCACCCGTCACAACGCCGGATTCTGGCTGGCCGACCATCTGGCCGACGACCTGCGCGCCACCTTCAATCTCGAGAAAGGTTTCTCCGGATTCGTGGCGAAGGCGCGCGTTGACGGCGAGAACGTGCTGCTGCTCAAACCCATCACCTACATGAACCGCTCCGGCCAGGCCGTGGGCGCGCTCGCGCGTTTCTACAAGGTCACGCCCGAAGAAGTGCTGGTGCTGCATGACGAGCTCGATTTGCTGCCGGGCCAGGCCAAGCTCAAGCAGGGCGGCGGACACGCGGGGCATAACGGCCTCAAAGACATTCAGGCCGCGCTGGGCAGCCCCAATTTCTGGCGGCTGCGCATCGGCATCGGCCATCCGCGCACGCTCAACCTGCAGCAGCAGGTCGCGGATTTCGTGCTGCATCCGCCGCGCCGCGAAGAGCAGGGCGGCATCGACGACGTCATCACCCGTTCGCGTGCGGTCGTGCCCGCGATGTTGCGCGGCGATTTTGCGCAGGCCACGCGCCAGCTGCACGGCGGTAATCCGGCGTGACGCGCCGCGCGCCGCTGCCGGCTCCCGGCCCGCTCACGCTGCGTGAGGAGATCGCCGACTGGTGGCGCTTCCTGCGTGCGCCCACCCTGCGTGGCCGCATCGGTCCGCGCAGCCAGGGCAGTGGTCTCGAGCGCGACATCTGGCCGAGCGTGCGGCCCGGCCGCGTGCTGGCCTGGGCGGCGCTGCTGTGGGTCATCAATCTGTTCGTGCTGGGGCCGATCGCGGTCGCGGCTGCCGGGGCGGGCGGCGCGATGCACCGCCTCGATCCGAGCAATCTACCGTGGCTCGCCGCGGTGGTCTGGGCTCCGCTGGTCGAAGAGATGCTGTTCCGCTACGGCCTGCGGCGTCCGCTGCAGGCGCTGTGGCTCGTGCCGCTGATGGTGGCGGTGGTGATCAACGGTCCCAAGACCTGGGTGATCGCCACGGCGACCGCGCTGGTGTTGCTTGCCGGCTGGGGCCTGCGCGACGCGCCGGCTCGTCTGCGTGGCTGGAACACGCGCTGGCGCCGTTTCTATATCCGGCATTTTTTCTGGGTGTTCCACATCAGCGCGCTGAGTTTCGCCGCGGTACACCTGAGCAATTTCAAGTTCAGCGCCATGCCCTGGTGGCTGATGCCCGCGCTGGTCTTGCCGCAGTATCTGACCGGCCTGGTGCTGGGCTGGATGCGCGTGCGCCGCGGCATCGGCGCGGCGGTCTTGCTGCACGCCATGTTCAATGCCGGCCCGATCCTGCTGATCTGGGCCCTGATGCGCTGGCTGCCCGAGGCAGCCACCTGATTTGCCCGCCGCTGGCCGGGCAGGCCGCGCCGGTTCGACCGGCCGGCCGGCGGATGCCGCCACGCCACCACGACCCGGGTACAGGCGGTAAACTGCACCCTGAATCGCGCAACAGCGCGCAAATATCGTACTGACACAGGATTTCCATGGCTCTGCAATGCGGCATCGTTGGCCTGCCCAACGTGGGCAAATCGACGCTCTTCAACGCTCTGACCCGCGCCGGTATCGCGGCCGAGAACTACCCGTTCTGCACCATCGAGCCCAACGTGGGCGTGGTCGAGGTGCCGGATCCGCGCCTGGCCAAGCTGGCCGAGATCGTGAAGCCCGAGCGCATCCTGCCGGCCACGGTCGAGTTCGTCGACATCGCCGGTCTGGTGGCGGGCGCGAGCCAGGGCGAAGGCCTGGGTAACCAGTTCCTCTCGCACATCCGCGAAACCAACGCCATCGTGAACGTGGTGCGCTGCTTCGAAGATCCCAACGTGATCCACGTGGCCGGCAAGGTCGACCCGATCGCCGACATCGAAGTGATCGAGACCGAGCTCGCGCTGGCCGATCTGCAAACGGCCGAGAAGGCCCTGCACCGCCACAACAAGACCGCGCGCTCCGGCGACAAGGAAGCGCAACGTCTGGTCGGCGTGCTCGAGACCTGCATCGCGCACCTGAACCAGGCCAAGCCGATCCGTTCGCTGGGCCTGTCGCCCGAAGACCTCGCCGTGATCCAGCAGCTGTGCTTCATCACCGCCAAGCCCGCGATGTACGTGGGCAACGTGAGCGACGACGGCTTCACCGACAACCCGCTGCTCGACCGCCTGACCGCATTCGCCAACGAGCGCGGCGCCCCGGTCGTGGCCATCTGCGCCTCGATCGAATCCGAGATCGTCGATCTGCCCGACGAAGACCGCCAGGCCTTCCTGGCCGACATGGGCATGGAAGAGCCGGGCCTGAACCGCCTGATCCGCGCCGCCTTCAAGCTGCTGGGTCTGCAGACCTACTTCACGGCAGGCGTGAAGGAAGTCCGCGCCTGGACCATCCCGATCGGCGCCACCGGCCCGCAAGCCGCCGGCGTGATCCACACCGACTTCGAACGCGGCTTCATCCGCGCGCAAACGATCTCCTACGACGACTACATCGCCTGCAAGGGCGAGCAGGGCGCCAAGGAAGCCGGCAAGATGCGCGCCGAAGGCAAGGAATACGTCGTGCAGGATGGCGACGTGATGAACTTCCTGTTCAACGTCTGACGCAACGCAGCCGCCCGATCACCGGGCGGCTGCGCACAAGATCGAAGGCCTGGTTCCGGTACCGCACCGGACCCAGGCCTTCGTCATTCAACGCACGCCATCACGCGCGAGCGGAATTTCTGCTTCGTCGGACGCAGCACGATTTCGTCGATGTCCGCGTGGGCGGGCTGTTGGATCGACGTGCTAGGCGGGGTTCAGCAGATCGGTGCCGTACGAATTGTCGACGGTGCAGCGCCACTGTCCGTCCGGATCATGACGGAACACATAGGTCGCGCGCCGCGTGATCTGCTGCATGGTGTCGCCGGCGGGAATGTCCAGGTGCGTTTCCATGATGACCAACGCGGTGCCGGCCCCTTCGATCACCTGCATCTCACCCTGCGTGACCACGAGCTTGTGGTCGAAGTGGGCGGCGATCGCGGCGAAGGCCTGGCGGATGCGGTCCTTGCCGCGCACGATCTGGCCGGGCCGGATGACGAGCGCGGCGTCGTCGGCGTAGTGGTGCATCAGGCTGTCGTAGTCCCGCGCGGTGATGGCGCGGTCGCAGGCTTCGATGATGTGACGCAGGGGGTGATCGGTCATGCTGGCTCCAGGTGAAAACAGCCAGAAGCACGAATGAAAAACCCGCCTTCTGGCGGGTTGGTCTTGCACACGCACCCACCACTCAGAGAATGGTGCGAATAATTCGGGCGGTGTGACGTGGCGTGCGCATGCCCACACTATACGCGTGGGCGGCGGCGCGCCACAACGCCTCGTTCAATCCCAAACCGGCGCCAGCCCTTCCGGGTTGGCCTGGCGTTCGCCCCGATCGAGCGCGGCGATGGCGGCCATGTCGTCCTCGTCCAGCTTCAGGTCGACCGCCTTCAGATTGCTGGCGAGGTTCTCGCGCTTGGTGGACGACGGGATGACGGCGTAGCCGAGCTGCAGTGCCCAGGCCAGTGCCACCTGTGCCGGCGTGGCGCCGTGTTTGCGTGCGATCTCCACGAGAACCGGGTCGGCCAACACCTTGCCGTACGCCAGCGTCATGTAAGAGGTCAGGTGCAGGCCCGTCTCGCGGGCGTACGCGGCCAGCTTGCGGTTCTGCAGGTAGGGGCTGATCTCGACCTGGTTGGTGGCGATTGCGTCGCCACCGGCAAGCTCGCGGGCCTGACGGCTCAGCGCGATCGTGAAGTTCGAAATCCCGATCGCGCGCGTCAGCCCCTGTTGGCGGGCTTCGGCCAGGGCTTGCAGGCTTTCGGCGAGCGGCACGGCGCCGCCGGGCGAGGGCCAGTGGATCAGCGTGAGGTCGACGTGATCGGTGCGCAGGCGCGTCAGGCTGTCTTTCAAGCTGTCGATAAGCTTGTCGCCGGCGAGGTTGTCGGTCCAGATTTTGGTCGTGAGCGTGAGTTCGCCGCGTGCGATTCCGCTGGCGCCGATGGCCTCGCCGATGTCGGCTTCGTTGCCGTAGATCTGCGCGGTGTCAATCGCGCGGTAGCCGACGTCGAGCGCGTTGCGCACCGAGTCGATGACGGGTTGGCCCTGCAGTCGGAAGGTGCCCAGGCCGATGGCGGGAAGATTCATGAAACGCTCCTTGATTCGATTGGCGGCCAGTATGCGGGCTTTACATTTGCGGAAACAGTCGTCTATAAGCCAAATACATTTGCCACGGAGTCAACAATGAAGACCACGCTGGACGAACTCATGACGTTCATCGCCGTGGTGGACGCGGGGTCGATCTCGAAAGCGGCCGAGCAGCTGGGCCAGACCGTCTCGGGTGCGAGCCGCACGCTGTCGCGTCTCGAAGAGAAGCTGCGCACCACGCTGCTGCGGCGGACCACGCGCCGTCTCGAGCTCACGGGCGAGGGCGCGGCCTTTCTGGAGCAGGCGCGCGAAATCGTGAACCTGGTGGAAGGGGCGGAAGAACAGATGGCGGCGCGCCGCGAGCGACCCGCCGGTCGGTTGCGGGTGGACGCGGCCTCTCCGTTCATGCTGCATGTGGTGGCGCCGCTCGTGAACGGCTACCGCGAGCGCCACCCGGAAGTCGAACTGGAGCTGGTCAGCAGCGAAGGGGTGATCGATCTCATCGAACGGCGCACCGACGTGGCCATCCGTATCGGCCGCCTCAAGGATTCCACGCTGCACGCGCGTTTGATCAGCGGCAGCCGCATCCGCGTGCTGGCCAGCCCTGCCTATCTCGAGCGCGCCGGCAAGCCTCGTCGTGTCGAGGAGCTGGCGGGCCACAACCTGCTGGGCTTCACGCAGCCCGAATCCCTGAACGAATGGCCGTTGCGCGACGCGGATGCCGGGCAGCTGCACATCAAGCCCACCATCCGCGCATCCAGCGGCGAGACCCTGCGCCACCTCGCGCTCGAGGGCGCGGGCATCGTCTGTCTGTCAGATTTCATGACACGGGCGGACCGTCAATCGGGGCGTCTGGTGCCCATCCTGACGCGCCAGACGCTCGATGTGCGGCAGCCGATCAACGCGGTCTACTATCGCAACACGGCCCTCTCGTCGCGGATTGCGTCGTTTGTGGACTATCTGGCCGAACAGATCGGCCCCGGCGCTTTCGATGAGTGACGATGCCGCGCTCGCGCTGGCCTTCGCAACGTTCGTGATGCATGCTGTTGCGACTCATACGCCAATCGGGGCACACCGGGCGCCTTCGATTGCCACTGATTTGTTACGATAGCGCTATCTCGGGCCGGTTTGCCCGGTTCGTCAATGCACGGACGCTCCCAACTTTTATTCGCAACGCTGGCGCCAGGGCTTGCGGCCTTCGTCGGCAAGGCAGCCTCGCGCCGCCCGCGTAGCGTCTCGGTGTTCAGCGCCGATCCCGCCTGCCAGGCGCCGCCGGCAGGGTTTATAGGTTCTATCCAAGTCGAGGTATCGACGGGGCAGCAATGAAGACGTGGTTCAAGCGCATATTGATCGGCTTGGTGGTACTGGTGGTGGCGGCTGTCGTCGGCCTGGCCATCTTCCTGCTGACGTTCGACCCCAACGCCTACAAGTACAAGCTTGAGGAGATCGTTCAGGAGCGCTACCAGCGCACGCTGAGCATCGACGGTGAAATCGAGCTGTCGCTCTTTCCTCGCATCGGTCTGGCCGTGCAGGGCGTGTCGCTGTCCGAGCCGGACAGCACCGACGTCTTTGCCTCCATCGACAGCATGCGGCTGGCCGTCGCGGTCTGGCCGTTGCTGTCCAACAGCTTCGTGGTCGATCACGTCACGATCAATGGCTTCAAGGCGCGCGTGATGCGCCACAAAGACGGCCATTTCAACTTCGAAGACCTCGTGGGCGGCTCGGTGCAGAGCACCGCGGTGCCCGCCAACGCGGCAGAAGCCGGTGCGGGCGCCATCGCCGGCGCGGCCCAGGCCCTGGTCAGCGGCACGCCCAACACGCCGCGCAACATGCAGATCGACATCGCCGGGCTCGACCTGAAAGACGGCGAGCTGCAGATGCAGGATGCGATGACGGGTATGGCGGTCACCGTGAGCCGCCTCAACGCCAATACCGGCCGCGTCACGTTCGATCAGCCGTTCGACGTCAGCATGTCGGCGCGGGTCGAAGGCGGCAATCCGCGCTTCGACGCGGGGCTGACCGGGCAGGGCCTGTTGCGCCTGAACCCCTCGGCCAAGCGCTATTCGGCCCAGAAGCTCGATCTGCGCATGGAAGGCCAGATCCCCGGCGCGCAGGCCAAGGTGCTCACCGCCCGCGGCAACGTCGCCTTCAATGGCGCGACCTCGTCGCTCGACGTGGCCGGCCTGGAAATGTTCTTCCAGGGCGACGTCACCGAGCCTTCGAAGATGAGCGGCGTGGAGGCCAGCTTGCTGGTGCCGCGTCTGTCCATCGATCCGCACAAGACCCAGCTCCAGCTCGAGAAGGCCGCCGTGCGCGCCAAGGGCGCGCTGCCCGACGGCCCGTTCGAGCTCGCGCTCGACGCCCCCGGCCTGGCGATCTCGCCGTCCGCGGCGAGCGGCGACGGCCTCACGGGCCGCGTGCGCGCCCAGGGTATCGACGCCAGCTTCGGCCTGAACGGCATCGGCGGCAACGCCTACGAGCTCGACGCCAAAGAAGCCAAGTTCGACGGCACCTTCAAACAGGGCGAGCGCGTCGTCAAGACCGTGTTCGCCTCGCCGGTGGCACTCAATCTGATCCAGCGCAGCGCCGGCCTCTCGGCGCTCAAGGGCGACGTCAACATCACCGATCCGGCGCTGCCCAAGGGCAGCCTGGCCATTCCGGTGATCGGCAGCCTCAACGCCAATCTGCTCAAGGATCAGGCCAGCGCCCGCATCAACGCGGTGCTCGAGGGCGGCAAGTTCGACCTCACCGCCGACATCACGCGTCTGATGGCCCAGCCCGAAATGAAGTTCGCGCTGGCGGTCGACATCCTCGATCTCGACAAGCTGGCGCCTGCCGTGGGCGCGACGGTGGCCAAGCCGCCGGCCGACGGCAAGCAGGACGAGTCCAAGCCGCCCGCCAAGCCTGCCACCCCGGCCAAGCCCGCCGATGACACGCTGAATCTGTCGGGTCTGCTGAACAAGTCCGCCAATGGCACGATCAAGATCGGCCAGCTCGTGGTGCGCGGCATGAAGGCCGAAGAAGTCGGCGCCAACGTCAAGCTCGCCAAGGGCAAGCTCGAGCTCGGCGGCCTGAGCGCGGCGCTCTACGGCGGCAAGCTGGGCGGTTCGTTCTCGGTCGATGCGGCCGAAAACAACGCCATGGTTGGCAAACTGAATCTCACGGGCATCGCCATCGAGCCGCTGCTGGCCGATGCGGCAAAGCAGCACACGCTGTCGGGCACCGGCAATCTCGCGCTTGACCTCAAGACAGTGGGCGCCAATACCTACGCGCTCAAGAACAACCTCGCGGGCACGGCGCAGGTGCGCCTGCGCGACGGGGCGATCAAGGGCATCAATATCGCGCAGATCCTGCGCGATCTGAAGGCCACCTTCAGCGGCGAGGCCAATGACGCGGTCGTGGCCTCGAGCCCCGAGCGCCAGACCGACTTCAGCTCGATGGAAGGCGATCTGCAGATTGCCAAGGGCATCGGCACGATCAAGCGTCTCGACATCGCCGCGCCGCTGCTGCGCATCAGCCAGGGCGACCCGGCCACGATCGACTTCACCAACAGCACTTTCAACGTGCTGGCCCGCGTGCGCGTGGTCAACACCAGCACGGGCCAGGACGGCAAAGACCTCGCCGACCTGCAGAACGTGACGGTGCCGGTGCTGGTCACGGGCGCGTTCGATGCGCCGGTGTACACGTTGCAGTGGCGCCAGGCCGTGACCGGCGCGCTGCGCAAGACGCTCGAAAACAAGCTCAAGGAAGCCATCGGCGTGAAGAGCGGCTCGGGCGTCGCGGCACCGATCGATCAAGCCATCAAGGGTATTCTCGGCCGATGAGCACGCCATATCAGCCCATTGCCGAATGCGGCGTCATCGACGATGCCCGCGCGGCCGATTATCACCGCCGCTGGCTCGTGGCCAACGACGCGGGTCAGTGGCTCACGCGCGAGCTCTCGCCGCGTCTGGCCGACGTGACGGTCGAGCTGCGGCTCGGCTATCTGGTCATCCGCGCGCCCGGCATGCTGCGGCTCGACGTGCCGCTGGATGTCATCGAAGACGACGACAGCGTGCGCTACCAGATGCTGGTCGGTGAGCAGACCGTCGACGTGGTCGACGAGGGCGAGCTGGCGGCGGCGTGGCTGTCCAACCACCTCGGCATTCCCGCGCGGCTGCTCAAGCTGCATCCCGACACGGCGCCGGTGCGATGGCCCGGGGCGAGTGCCTGACGGCCGGGTTTTCAGCGCCGTTAATGACGATGGCCATCCCTCGGGATGGCCATTTTGCTTTGGCGCCGTCGGCCTGCCCTCGATCGTGCCCCTCTGGGATGGCCTCGAGGTGATTCAGGCGCTTGCCGGGCGGCGGCGCCAGGTGACCACGGCGTGCACCGTGAGGCCCGCGAGCAGGCCCCAGAACGCCGATCCGATGCCAAAGAAGCTCATGCCCGAGGCGGTGGCGAGCAGCGTGACCAGCGCGGCCTCGCGGCGCTCGGCGTTGGCCATCGCGTTGGTCATGCCGCCCATGATCGGTGCGAGCAGTGCGAGGCCGGCGAGCGTGGCGATGAGCGGCGCGGGCAAGGCCTGGAAGAACACGGCCACGGCGCCTGCCACGACCGACAGCAGCACATAGACGATGCCGTAGGTGGCCGCGGCCACGTAGCGGCGCGCGGGGTCCGGGTGCGCTTCGGGCCCGGCGCAGATGGCCGCGATGATCGCGCCCAGCGTGATGCTATGCGCCCCGAACGGCGCGGCCAGCACGCCGACCACTCCCGTCAGGGTAATGAGGCGCGAGGCAGGCGGGCGATAGCCGGCGGCCTGCAGGATGGCCAGGCCGGGCAGATTCTGCGAGGCCATCGCCACGACGAAGATCGGGATGCCGAGGCTGATCGCGGCCTGCCAGGTGAAGTGCGGCGTCGTCCAGACAAACTCCGTGAAGCCCCACTGCACGCCGCGCAGATCGAGAAGGCCGAGCGCCGCGGCCAGCACCATGCCGGCTGCGAGCACCGCCAGCACCGCGTAGCGGGGCACCCAGCGCTTGCACAGCAGATACGCCACGCACATGCCCAGCACCAGGACCGGCTGCGCGCCGATGCTGCGGAACACGCCGAGGCCGAAATTGAGCAGCACGCCGGCCAGCATGGCCCCCGCGATCTCGGCCGGAATGCGGCGCACGATGGGATCGATCCAGCCGAACACGCCGCAGGCGATGGTGAGCAGCGCCGCCAGCACGAACGCGGCCACGGCCTGATCGAACGGCACGCCGATGAGCGCGGTGACCAGCAGTGCCGCGCCGGGCGTGGACCAGGCGAAAACGACCGGCACGCCGGTACGCAGGCTGACCAGCGCGCCGCCCGCGCCCAGTGCCAGGCAGATGGAACCGAGCCATGAACCGATATGCGCGGCGTCGAGCCCCGCGGCGTGGCCGGCCTGCACCATCAGTACCGCCGTGCCGCCGAAACTCACCAGGACGGCCACGAGGCCCGCTACCAGCGCGGAGACGGAGAAATCGCTGGCGCTGCGGCGGTGGTCGGACGTAAAAGCGGCGGGATCCCCGCCGCTCATGCCGCACCCGTGAGGCGGCGATACTTGGCCATCAGGGACTCCTGCCCCTCTTGCCACTGTGGGTGCAACTCGATGCACTCGACCGGGCAGACCACCTTGCACTGCGGCTCTTCGTGGTGGCCCACGCATTCGGTGCACAGGTCGGGATCGATGACGTAAAACTCCGCGCCCATGGAAATGGCCTCGTTCGGGCACTGGGGCTCGCAAACGTCACAGTTGATGCATTCGTCGGTGATTCGGAGGGCCATGGGAGAGGCGGGCGCGGACGCCAAATGGAAAACGGCCTGCCCAGCATGGGCAAGCCGTCAGATTGTAGCGCCGTCGGCCGCGGGGCCGCCGTGACGGCCAGGCGGCTCGAGACGAGCCCGCGCGTGGCGCGTTCAGACGCCCGAGGGCCAGCTCTGCTCGCGGCGCTCTTTGGCCTTTTCGTGCAGCCAGCGCTCGACCGACGGAAAGACGAACTTGCTGACGTCGCCGCCCAGCTGAGCGATCTCGCGCACGATGGTGCCCGAGATGAACTGGTACTGGTCCGAAGGCGTCATGAAGAGCGTTTCGACGTCGGGCAGCAGATGGCGGTTCATGCCGGCCATCTGGAATTCGTATTCGAAGTCGGAGACCGCGCGCAGACCGCGCACGATCACGCGGCCGTTCTGCTCGCGCACGAAATCCTTGAGCAGGCCGCCGAAACTCTGCACTTCGACGTTGGGGTAGTGTCCCAGCACCTCACGCGCGATCTCGACGCGCTCTTCGATGCTGAAGAAGGGCTTTTTGTTGCGGCTGTATGCGATGCCCACCACCACTTTGTCGAAGAGGGCGGCGGCGCGCCGCACCAGGTCTTCGTGACCGCGGGTGAGCGGGTCGAATGTGCCAGGGTATACAGCGATGATCATGCGAGCTCCGAACCGTTGTTATATGGTTTAACACCATCCTCCGAAACCGGATTATTGATCTAATTGCGCAATGCAGCAAATTGCACGAGGCCGTAGTGCACGGCGCCTGCCTTGTCCTCGCGCACGATCTCGTATTCGGGGGGCGGCGCGAGCGCGCTTTCCGACTCGATGTAGATCAGGGCATCCGGGGCCAGCACGGGCGGCAGCAAGGGCCACAGGCGCTCCAGCCAGCCCTGGCCGAAGGGCGGATCGAGCAACACCAGCTCGAAGCGCGACGCGTCCATGCGCGACAGCGCGTGCAGCGCGTCCCCCGAATGAATGCGGACGGCGTCGGCTTTGAGCTTGTCTCGCAGCGTCCGCAGCGCGGACACGGCGCCCCGGTCCTGCTCCACCATCTGCACCAGACCGGCGCCGCGCGAGGCGGCTTCGAGTCCCAGGGCGCCGCTGCCCGCGAACAGATCCAGGACGCGTTTGTCGGCGAACTCGTTGGCCCACAGATGATTGAGCCAGTTGAACAGGGTTTCGCGGACGCGGTCGGGGGTGGGGCGCAAACCGGCCACGTCGGGCACCACGATCGGCGTGCGGCGGAAGTCGCCGCCCACGATGCGGATGGTGCGCGAGCCCGAGGGCGCGGCTTTCGGGTTGGGTTTCATCGAGATCCAGGCAGAATTTTTGTAAGGCTGAACGAATAGTAGCGCCGTCGCCCGCCGGCTCGCAGGCGGGGGGCACCGGTGCCGAGTCGTGCTGTCGCGCGCCGGCTCGGAGGGGAGGCACCGGAGCCGAGTCGTGCCGTCGCGCGCCGGCTCGGTTGCGGAAGGCACCAGCACCGCGTCGCGCCGTCGCAGGCTGGCTCGCGGGTGGAAGGCGCCGACACTGCGTAGCACCGTCCTTTGCCGCCTCTGACAGGGACGGCGCCGGCGCCGCGCGGTTACGCGGCGTCATGAAACGGGTGGGCTCCGCCGGGGCGGGGCGCGGCGGTTCCGAATATACTTTCGACCATGTTCAGCTTCTTCAAGAAAAAATCCCCGCCGCCCGCGCCGAAACCGGCCGAGGTGCCCGTGGTCGCGCCAGAAGCGCCCGTGCAGGTGAGCGCCGGCCAGACCGCCGTTGCCGACCCTGCCGTGCCGCCGCTGCCGCTCGAAGGCGCGCATCCGGTGCCGGAAGTCCGGCCCCAGGAAGTGGCGGGCGTGCACGTCACGCCGCTGCCTGCCGCCGCGCCTGCGCCGACCGCCTTCGCGCCGACGCCCGCGCCTGTGCCGGCGGCACCTGCGCCGGCTGCGCCCATCGCCTTCGCGCCGACACCCGCGCCTGTGCAGGCCGCACCTGCGCCGGCTGCGCCCGCCGCCGTCGCGCCGACGCCCGCACCTGTGCCGGCCGCGCCCGCCCCCGCGCCCGCCGCGCCGGTGCAGGTGGCGCCGCCCATCGCGCCGGCGCCCGAGCCGGTGCCGGTCCCCACGCCCACGCCCACGCCTAAGCCCCCGCCCGCGCCGCCGGCGCCCGAGCCCGTGCCGCCGATCCCGGTGCCGCCGATGCCTGTGCCGACGCCGGCACCGGCGCTGGCCCCTGTCCCGGCCGCAGTCGCGCCGCAGCCCGAGCCCGTGGCGGAGCCCGCCGCGGCCCCCAAGAAGGCGTCGTGGCTGTCGCGCCTGAAGCAGGGCCTGTCGCGCACCGGCCAGAGCCTGGGCGGCCTGTTCGTCGGCGTGAAGGTCGACGAAAACCTGTTCGAAGAGCTCGAGTCGGCGTTGATCATGGCCGACGCGGGCATCGAGGCCACCGAAAAGCTGCTCACCGCGCTGCGCGCGCGGGTCAAGAAAGAGCGCATCGAAGACCCGGCCAAGGTCAAGGACGCGCTGCGCGATCTGCTGACCGAGCACCTGCGTCCGCTCGAGCGTGGTTTCGATCTCAAGCGCAAAACGCCGCTGGTGGTGATGATCGCGGGCGTGAACGGCGCCGGCAAAACCACCTCGATCGGCAAGCTGGCCAATGCCTTCCAGCGGCAGGGCGCCACCGTGCTGCTGGCCGCCGGCGACACCTTCCGCGCCGCCGCCCGCGAGCAATTGATGGAGTGGGGCAGCCGCAATAACGTCACCGTGATCGCGCAGGAGGGCGGTGACCCCGCCGCCGTGGCTTTCGACGCCGTCAATGCGGGCCGCGCGCGTGGCACGGGCGTGGTCATGGTCGACACGGCCGGCCGTCTGCCCACGCAGCTGCACCTGATGGAAGAGCTCAAGAAGATCCGCCGCGTGATCGGCAAGGCCGACGCCGAGGCGCCGCACGAGGTGATCCTCGTCGTCGACGGCAACACGGGGCAGAACGTGCTCACGCAGATTCGCGCATTCGACGCCGCGATCAATGTCACCGGCCTGGTCGTGACCAAGCTCGACGGCACCGCCAAGGGCGGCACGCTGGCCGCGGTGGCCGCCGGCAGCCAGGGCGTGCGCCCCGTGCCGGTCTACTGGATCGGCGTGGGCGAAGGCCTCGAAGACCTGCAGCCGTTCGTCGCGTCCGAGTTCGCCGCCGCCTTGCTGGCCGACTGACCCCGCGCGTACCGATCAAGCAAAACAGGCCGTCAATGCAGATTGACGGCCTGTTTTGCATTGGACGCCAGCGCGGCGCGCTGGCGTCCTGCTCACTTCCAGAACGGCTTGGCGTGGGCCAGCGCGTCGAACGAGGGCTGGGCCTGCGCCACCAGCGTTTCGAGGCGCGCCGCGATCCAGCCGAGCGCGAACCAGGCCTGCGGATGTGCGTCGGTCTGGGTGCGGTAATGCTCGGCAGCCACCGCCAGATCGTTGATCTCGCCCAGCAGCTCCTGCACATGGGCCAGCTGCTTGCGGTAGGTGCGCAGACGCGTGGCCGGCAACAGCGATTCGGCGAACGACAGGCTGTAGCGCAGGCGCTTGCCGCGCTTGCGCAGTTCGTGGCGGCTTTCGAGATCGAGTTCGCTGAAGCGCAGGCCATCCTTGGCGACCGACTTGTGCCAGCGGCGCAGACGCTTGGCGAGCAGCCGCGACAGCGCCGGCGCGGCGGGCGCCTCGGCCTCGGTGCTGCCCGCATTCAGGCGGATGATGGTGGGCACGATGCGCTCGCTGGCGCCGTGCTCGTCATCGGCCGGCACCGAGGCTGAGGGGGCTGCACCGTCGGCGGCCGCCGGCTGCGAGGCTTCACTTTCCGCCGCGGGGGGCGGCGGCGCGATATTCATGCTCCATTCGAACAACTCCAGCAGCCAGGCCTGGAAGGCGGGGCTTGCGGCCAGCGCATGGGCGTCGGCGCCGCGCGCGACAGGCTCGGCCGGGATCGGTGGCATGCCCGCGCGCTCGAGCAGCGGCACGACCGTATCGGCCAGCACGTCCTGGTCGCGGCTCGCGCCGAAGGCGCCGAAGTATTCGCGGATGCCGGCATCGAGCGTGGCGGCAGGCGGCGCGACCCACCCTTCGAACAGCTTCCAGGCGGAGCGCAGGCGTCGCATGCCCACGCGCAGCTGGTGCACGTGTTCGGGCGAACCGGCGGCGTACACGCCGGCGGTGTCGACCTCGGCCAGTGCCGCGGCGTTGCGCACGATCTGTTCGAGGCATTCGCCCGCGATCGTCGTGAGCGCCTGCACGGCGTCCTGCTCCGGGCGCAGCTTCACGCTGCGTGCTCCCCGCGGCGCCCAGAAGCGGCTCACGGCCTCTTTACGCGCCGCCTCGGCCTCGTCGCCGTCGGGCAGGTTGGCGAGCGTCTGCGCCATTTCGGCCAGCGCGTCGCCGCGTTCGGATTTGCTGCGCACGTCGAGGACCAGGCCATGGCGCTTCTGCCATTGCCGGCCCACGGCGAAGATCGCTTCGGGGCGGCCCGAGACCAGCTCGAATTCGATTTCGGAGATCGGCAGTTCCAGCGCGCCCGCGCGCAGCAGGCCGGTATCGAGCGCGACTTCGACCGTGCCGTAGCGGCTGCGAAGCTTACAGAGCTGGCGCGACACATCGGTTTCGTAGCGCACGCCGAGTTCGCCCTGGATGCGGGCCAGCGCGTCGCCGACTTCGGTGCCGGCGTACAGCGACAGGTCCAGCACCGGGCCGGGGCGAGGGTGATTGAGCTCGATGCGCGTGATGGCGTTGGCGCCCGGCATCTTGACCGTCTGCACCCATTGGCGGCCTTCCTGGCGCAGCCGCAGCGCGATGCGTGCGTGGACCAGTTCGCGTTCGGGCGTGTCGAAGTACAAGGCCCGTAGCCGGATGCGGCTGGATTGGCGTTGACCGAGCTCACGGCGTATCGCCGCGGTGGCCGAGGCCGGGACGTGTAGCTTCAACTCTTGTTCTGACATGACGGCACTGCCCACAGACAAAACCAGGGATAGTAATGGTGCCATGCCAGATCAGTGATGACCTGTCATAAATCCGAAATACGGGTCGCGGGCCTTGCGCGCGCTTAAATCGCCGCAAAAAACAAGGCCGCCCCAGAGGGCGGCCTTGTCGTCCGGACGATATCGCGATTTGGTTACAAGATGCGTCGGCGAGCCTGGGTGATGACGATCTCGGCGACCACCACCACGGCGAAGATCGCCGCGAGCACCAGTGCGACACGATCCCACTGGAACAGGTTCAGCGCCGTATCGAGCGCCATGCCTATACCCCCTGCGCCCACGAGACCCAGCACCGCGGACTCGCGCACGTTGATATCCCAGCGCAGCAGCACGATGGACCAGAACGCCGGCCGGATCTGCGGCCAGTAGCCATACCAGATCACCGCGCCCTTGCTGGCGCCCGTGGCCGTGAGCGCTTCGATCGGGCCGCGCGAGGCGCCCTCGATCGCTTCACCCACCAGCTTGCCCACGAAGCCGATCGACCGGAACGCGATGGCGAGCGTGCCCGCCAGCGCGCCGGGTCCGAAGATGGCGATGAAGAGCAGCGCCCACACCAGCGAGTTGACCGACCGGCTCGACACCAGGATCAGGCGCGCGAGCTGGTTGATGGTGCGGCTGGGCGTGAGGTTGTGCGCGGCGAGCAGGCCCACCGGCACGGCCAGCACGATCGACAGCAGCGTACCGAGCGTGGCGATGTGCAGGGTTTCGACCAGCGGCGCGTGCACGCCTTCCCAGTAATAGCCCCAATCCACCGGCCACATGCGCGACAGCAGGTCGCCCATCTGTTCGGGGGCGTCGTACAGGAACTCGGGGATGATCTCCACCCCACGCGCGGCCTGCACCACGGCCACGACCAGCACCAGATACAGTGCGAATCGCAGCATGCGCTGACCGAACGTATAGCGTTCCCAGGTGCGCGGCGTGCCGGCCGCGGGCATTGCGGTGCTCGCGGTCATGGCTTGCCTCCGTTGCTGCTGCCGAGGCCGCGTGCGGCGGCCATGCGGCGTTGCAGGATGCGGTCGAAGCCCAGGTTGTCCAGCAGCACGGCGCGCACGACACCCGCCAGGATTTCACCCAGCATGATGATGGCGATCAGCGTGAGCAGGATGGCCGACACGAAGTCGTAGTCGAATCGCTGGAACGCCGAGAACAGCGTGCCGCCCACACCGCCCGCGCCCACGATCCCCACCATGGTGGAGTTGCGCAGGTTCGAGTCGAACTGATAGGTGGCGAAGCCGACGAAGCGCGCGAACACCTGCGGCAGCACGCCGAACGTGATCACGTTGACGAACGAGGCGCCGGTGGCGCGCACGGCCTCGACCTGCTTGAGCGAGATTTCTTCGATCGATTCGGTGAAGAGCTTGCCGATGAAGCCGATCGACGCGACGGTGAGCGCGAGAATGCCGGCCAGCGCGCCAAAGCCCACGGCCTTGACGAACAGGATGGCCACGATCACCGGATGCAGCGAGCGGCACAGTGCGACGATGGCGCGGGCCGGCCACGACACCCAGGCGGGCATCAGGTTGCGCGCGCCCAGCAGGCCCACGGGCAGGGCCAGGAAGATGCCCAGCACCGAGGCCAGCACGGCGATCTCGAGGCTCTCTACGATGCCTTTGATCAGCGTGTCGGGCTTTTCGAAGTTTGGCGGGAACATCCGCGCGAGGAACGTGCCGGCATGATCGAGGCCGGCGCGAACGCGCGCGGGACTGACATCGAGCTGCAGCGCGGCATACACCGCATACAGAAAGACCAGCAGCGCGATCGTGCGCGTTTGCCACGACAGCGCGAACGGCCGGCGGGCGCCGGCCGGTATCACTGCAGCCATGACTCGCCTCCGTAGATGGACTTGAGCATGTTGGCGTCCAGCCCTTGTCCATCGCCGTCGTACACCACGCGGCCGCCCGACATGCCGATGATGCGCGTGGCATAGCGGCGTGCGAGTTCGACGTCGTGGATGTTGACCAGCACCGGAATGCCGTTGGCGCTGCCCTGTGCGGTGAGCAGCTCCATGATCTCGACGGAGGTCTTGGGATCGAGCGACGAGGTGGGCTCGTCAGCCAGCAGCAGCTGCGGACCTTGCATCAGGGCGCGGGCGATGCCCACGCGCTGGCGCTGGCCGCCCGACAGGGCGTCGGCGCGCTGATCGGCAAAGCCGGCCAGACCCACGGTGTCGAGCAACTGGTAGGCGCGCTCGATGTCGGCGGCCTCGAAGCGGCGCATCCAGGCGCTGAGCGCCGAGGTGTAGCCGAGCCGGCCGGTGAGCAGGTTTTCCATCACGGTCAGGCGTTCGACCAGGTTGTATTCCTGGAACACCATGCCGATGCGGCGACGCGCACGGCGCAGCGCCTGGCCGCGCACGCGGGCCAGGTCGACGGTGCCGTCGGCGCCTTCCAGCACGATCTCACCGCGGGTGGGTTCGATCAGGCGGTTAACGCAGCGCAGCAGCGTGCTCTTGCCGGTGCCCGAAGGCCCGATGATCGCGGTCAGGCCCTGGCCCGCCACATGAATATCGATGCCATTGAGCACCGGCGTGCCGGCCCGGTATTCCTTAACCAGGCCGGAAATGCGAAGAGACGTTGCCATGCTTACTGCTTGCCCTTGCTCTTGGCGGACTCACGATCGTAGGCCGCGCGGTTGAACTTCTCGCCGCCGGATTCGGCGACTTCGCGCACGATGGCCCAGTCCTTTTGGTAGGTGACCGGGTAGAAACGGTCGGCGCCATCGAACGCCTTCTTCATTTCATCGGGGAAGCGGTAGTCGTAGAAGCACTTGAGCATCTGGTCGCGGAACTTCGGCTCCAGGTCGTGCGCGTAGGCGAACGACGAGGTGGGGAATTTCTCGCTGGTGTAGATGATGCGGAAATCTTCTTCCTTGATCTGGCCACGCGACGCCATGCGGTGGAACACGTCCGATGCCACGGCGGCGGCGTCGTAGTCGCCGGAGTTCACGCCCATGACCGATTGATCGTGCTTGCCCGAGAACAGCACCTTGTAGTCCTTGTCGGGCGTGAGGCCTTCACGCGGGAACAGGGCGACCGGCGCCATGTGACCCGAGTTCGACGAAGGCGCCGTGTGCGCGAGCTTCTTGCCCTTCAGGTCGGTGAGCTTCTGGTAGGGGCTGTCTTTCTTGACGATGACGATCAGGTTGTAGCCCTGGAAGCCATCGGCGTAGCCCTTGACCGCGAACGGCACCGCGCCGGCAATGTTCACCGCGAAAGCGGTGGGGCCGGTGGAGAAGCCGCCGACATGCAGACGACCCGAGCGCATGGCTTCGATTTCAGCCGCGTTGCTTTGCACTTGATAGAACACCACGCGCTTGCCCGTGCACTGCGCCAGATGCTTGGTGAAGGGCTTGAAGATGTCTTCGTAGACCGCCGGGTCTTCGACCGGGGTGTAGGTGAACACCAGCGTCGACGGCGTCTTGAGCTTGGAGGCGTCCGTGGGGGGATCGGCGACCAGATCGTTGTTGGCATCGCAGAACATCGTGTCCAGATCGCCGCGGTTGCTGCACGTGTCGGCGGCGAACGCGGAGTGCGCGCCCAGGGCGAACGTGGTGAATGCGGCGGCTGCGAGCAGGCGCTTGGCTTGCATGGGTAGTCTCCTGTGTCTCTTTGGTGACAAGTATTTGATGTTTGCTTGCTATTCAAACACAAAAAAACGCGCAATAAACCTGGGAAATCCCCTGTGTTTATTTTCGCGTTTTGTTCGAAATGTTCGTTTTGTGTTCGTTTTCAGGTGCGAGACAGGTTCGGGTGAACAGAAAAGGTGAGGTTTCGGCCGATCTCGGCATTCGCCTGTGCTCGCGTGGCGCTCGTCAGGTGGGACGCGTGCGAAGTGCCATGCGGATACCGCATCACTTCCAACTGATGGCTCTGGAGGCAGTGGCGTGTCCTCGGTCGCGGCCGTCGAGCAACGCGCGGCGGCATGACGGCTACGCGCCGCGATCCTCTTTCAGCGTTGGGCCGCCGTCGTGCAGGGCATCCCGGCCCTCCAGCCCGAGCAGCGGTTCGCCGGAGAAATAAATGGCGCGTCCGAGCAGATGGCCCGCGACCGGCACCGTGAAGATCAGGAACAGCACGGTCAGTGCCGCGATCGCGATGGCCAGCCCGTTGCCGCTGCCCAGCGCCACGCCGGCCACGGTCAGCCCCGCGCCGATGGTTCCTGCCTTGGTGGACGCATGCATGCGCTGCAGCGGATCGCTGAAGCGCAGCAAGCCCACCGCGGCCGCGATCAGGAATATGAAGCCCGCGATCTGCAAAAGCATCCCGGCCAGTTTCATGACCAGCTCTAGCATGCCTGTTTCCCCCTGCGTTCGATGAATGCGGCAAGTGCGCATGTGCCCAGGAAGCCGAACACCGCCAGTCCCAGGGCCACATCCAGGTACTCGCGGTAGCCCAGCGCGCCCATGGCCAGCGCCGCGCCGGTGACGGCCACGCCTGTCAGCATGTCCAGCGCCACGAAGCGGTCGGCGTGACTGGGGCCAGAGAGCAGCCGGTAGAGCGTCAGGCCCAACGGAATGCAGAGCAGAATCAGCAACGCCTGCGACATCCATTGGCGAGCGTGATCCAGCTGATCGAGCAGGTCCATCATCGTTCGATCTCCAGAATGGTGTTCTCGAAAGCCTTGCGTATGCCCTCGATGATCTCGTCGGGCGAGGCGGCATCCAGGCAGTGAATAAAGAGGCCCGTGCGGTCCCCGCTCACTTGCAGGGAGGTCGTGCCGGGCGTGAGCGAGATCAGGTTCGCGAGCGTCGCGATGCCGAGATCGGAACGCACGCGCAGCGGATAGCGGATGACGGCCGGTTGCAGGCGCTGCTCCTTGGCGAAGGCAGCGCGCGCGACGGACCAGGAGGACAGCAGCAACTCCCGGATGAAGATGCCGGACAGCTTCAGGCAGGCCAGCATTCGACGAGGCAGGTTCGACATCAAAGCGCGCCTCCTGGATTGGACAGACTCATCGACGCGCCCGCGAGCGTCGCGTCGATGTAGCCGGCAGGGTTCATCAAGGCATCGGCGGCGCGCTGCGAGAACGCGATCAAGGGCTCGGGCATCAGCCCGATCGTCAGCGTGATGAGCGCCAGCGCCGAGATGGCGCAGATCATGGCCGTCGGCACACGTCGCTCGCGCGTTCGCTCGATGGGCGCGTTCTTCCAGAAGGCTTCGGTCCAGATCTTGCTCATCGAGAAGATGGTGAGCAGGCCGACGAACAGGCCCGTCGCGGCAAGCCATCCGGAACTGGCTTCGAATGCCGCGTCGATGACCAGAAACTTGGCCCAGAACCCCGACAGCGGAGGGATGCCGGCCAGCGACAGCGCCGGAATGGCGAACAGCAGCGCGAGCAACGGAAACCGCCGCTGCAGGCTGCCAGAGCGGCGGAGATCGTAGGTGCCCGACACACGATGCATGGCGCCAGCGATCAGGAACAGGTTCGCCTTGACGATGATGTGGTGGATTACGTAGAAGATCGCACCGGCCATGGCGGCCGCGGTGCCGAGCGCCAGCCCCAGCAGGATGTAGCCGATCTGGCTGATGATGTGAAACGACAGAATGCGTCGCACATCCCATTGCACGGCGGCGCCGAAAACGCCGAACAGCATGGTGCCGGCCGCCATGATCGCGATGATTTCACGCATGGCCTCGCCGCCGGCGAAGAGCAGCGTGAAGACCCGGAAACAGGCATACACGCCGACTTTGGTCAGCAGGCCGGCAAAGATGGCCAGGATGCCGATCGACATCGTGTGATACGACGCGGGCAGCCAGAAGAACATCGGAAAGTAGCCGGCCTTGATGCCGAAGCCCACCAGGAACAAGGCCGAGGACGCGGCCAGGGCAAGGCTGTTGTCCGTGTTCGGCAGCACGCGCGCGAGGTCCGCCATGTTCAGCGTGCCCGTCACGCCGTACAGGATGGCGATCGCCAGCAGAAACAGCAGCGTGCTCAGCAGATTCAGCGCGGCGTATTTGAGCGCGCCGTCCAGCTGTGCACGGCTCTTGTCGATCACGAGCAGCCCCATCGCCGTGATCAGCATGATCTCAAACCAGACGTACAGGTTGAAGATGTCGCCCGTCAGGAAGGCGCCATTGACGGCGGTGAGCAGGCCCAGCAACAAGGGATAGACGCCGTTGTGCACGTGCCTGCGGTGAGTGGCCGCCATGCCGAAGACGCCGACCGCGACCGCGAGAATGCCCGTCACGGTGACCATCGCCGCGCCTAGCCGGTCGGCGACGAAGCTGATGCCGAACGGCGCGTCCCAGCCGCCGAAGGTGAGCGCGATGACACCCTCGGCCATGACGGCGCGCAGCAACGCGAGCGACGCCAGCAGCATGAGGGCCAGCGCAATGAGCTGGACGAGGCGCTGCGCAGCCGGCCTGCGCCAGAGCATCATGCAGAGCGCCGCGCCGATGAGCGGAATGAAGACCGGCCAGAGAACGGGGTGATTGAACAGCATGTCTTTCACGCGTCGGCCCCCCGCGCGCGTCGGTGCGCGGGCGTGCGCTCGGTGGCGGCGCTGCCGAGCGCTTCGGCGGCGGTCAGCGCCCGGCCGTCCAGCGTGCCGAAGCGGCGGTGGATGCGCAGCGCCAGCGCGATCGCGAACGACACGAGCGAAAACCCGATGACGATGGCGGTCAGCACGAGCGCTTGCGGCAGCGGATTCGCCGACGCGTCGCCCAATGCGGTCTGGTCGAGCGCCATCACGGGCGGCGCGAGTTCACCGATCCGGCCCGCCAGGAATATCACGAGGTTCACGGCGGCGGAGATCAGCATGACACCGTAGATCACGCGCACGACGTTGCGAGACAGCATGAGGTAGAGGCCGATCGCCATGATGGCGGCGACGCCACCGGCATAGATGAGATTCATTGTTTCCCCTTATTCGTCATAGAGGCGCAGGACCAGGCACAGCATGCCGCCCATCACTGTGCAATACACCCCGATGTCGAAAAGCAGCGTGGTGCCGAGCTTGAAGCCGTTGTCGAAGATGAGCCACTGATGCGTCAGGAATCCGGCGCCCGCCGCGATGCCGGGCAAGCCGCTCAATACGGCCATGAAGACGCCCGCGCCCGCCAGCACGGCGGGATGCACCCGCAGCCGTCTGCGGGCGGCGGCTGCGCCATCCGAGAGCGCAACCAGCGAGACCGCCATCGCGGCGACCAGGCCGCCCACGAATCCGCCGCCGGGCTCGTTGTGGCCACGCCAGAGAATGACGACCGACGCCGTCAACATTGCCCAGAACAGCAGCCGGGCGGTCGCGGAAAAAATCAAAGACTTCATTTCTGCGGGCCTCCGTGGCTACGGGACGCACTGGCGGGCTTGCGATTGATTCCCCGCAACAGGCCCCACACGCCGAGTGTGGCGAAGCCCACGACGGCGATCTCGCCCAAGGTATCCAGCGCCCGGTAGTCGACGATGATGACGTTTACGACATTGCGTCCATGGGCCTCGAGCAGGCTCGTGGCGCCGAAGAAGTCGGAGAGGCGCGTGTCGAAGGGCAGGGACAGCATGCTGAACAGCGCCACGAACACCACCACGCCGAAGACGATGGCGAGGACAGCGTCCGTGCGTCGCTCGCGGGGTTCGCGGCGGCCTTCCGCCCGCTCGGGCAGGCGCACCATCACCGCCATCAGCACGATCAGGACGAGGGTCTCGACCGCAAACTGCGTGAGTGCGAGGTCCGGCGCGCCGTGCAGCAGGAAGAAAAGCGCCGAGCCATAGCCGACGATGCCGACGCCGACCAGCCCCACGAGAATCTTCTGCGTCCGGGCCGCCACGAGGCCGCCAACCACGCCGAACAGCAGCAGCGCGGTCGGTAGCACCAGCACGGTGCCGGCAGGCGACAGCGTCCAGGCACCGCCGGAACGCGCCATCGCCCACGCCATGATGCCGAGCAGCGCGATGACGGTGATCAGCGTGTACCGGCGCATGTCGCCGTTCTGCAGTTGCGCCGTCGAGGCCCGGGCGACCGAGAGGATGCCGTCGACGGTGCGCTGGTAGGTCTTGCCGGCGTTGAACCGGCCGAACAGCGGCGAGCGCTCGAGCGCGTGGTGCAGGCGGTCCCAGTGCCAGGCGAGCAGCGCGCCCAGCGTGATGACCAGCCCGCTCAGTGCCAGCATGGGCGTGAGGCCGTGCCAGAGAGAGAAGGGTAGCGTGGTGGCCGCGCCGTGCAAGGCCGACGCGGCGGGGTTGAGCACGTAGTAAGAGAAGAACCCCGGCGCCAGACCGGCGCAGATGCCCAGCACGCCCAGCGTGAGCGGGCCCGCCAGGAGCCCCGGCGTTTCGCCGTGGTGGATCGACTTCGGCCGATTACGCGACAGGAAGAACGGGCGCAGCGACACGACCGCGGCGGTCGCCACCATGACGCTGTTGACGATCACGGCAACGATCACCGGAATCGCGTTCCAGTCGCTGCCCAGCTGCGCCTCGAACAAATACTCCTTGGAGATGAAGCCGACGAACGGGGGAAAGCCCGCCATCGACATGCTGGCCAGCACGACCGCGCAGGCCGTGTAGGGCAGGAACCGCGCCAGGCCGCCCAGCTTGCGCAGCTCGCTGATGTGCGTGGCGTGAATGGCCGTGCCCGCACAGAAGAACAGCGCTGCCTTGTAGAAGGCGTGCGCGATGATGAAGCCGCAGACGGCCATGGCGGGCACCGGACCGCGCAAGCCGATCAGCATCACCAGAATGCCGAGCGAGGCCACCGTGGACTGCGCCAGCACCGCCTTGTATCCGGTGGCCCGCACGGCATGCAGCGCGGCAACCAGCATGGTCGCCATGCCGACGACCGTCAGCGTGTCGCCATACCAATGCACGCTCTGGAGCAGGCTGTCGAAGCGGGCGAGCAGATACACGCCCAGCTTCACCATCGTGGCCGAATGCAGGTATGCCGACGCAGGCGTGGGCGCGGCCATGGCCTGCGGCAGCCAGAAATGGAACGGAAACTGCGCCGACTTGGTGAAGCAGCCGAGCATGACCAGCACGATCGCGGGCACCAGCAGCGGACCGGCCACCAGTGTCTCGATGCGCTCGGCGATCAGCGACAGCGAGTACGTGTCGACCGCCAGGCCGATGAGCAGGATCCCGCCGAACAGCGCCAGGCCGCCCGCGCCTGTCACGAGCAGCGATTGCAGGGCCGCCTTGCGTGCGTCGGCCCGATGGCGCTCGAAGCCGATGAGCATGAACGACAGCAGGCTCGTGGCTTCCCAGAACACGAACATGACGATCAAGTTGTCGGACAGCACGGTGCCCAGCATCGCCGCCATGAACGCGAGGATGAGAAACATGAACCGCGCGTTCTCACGCCGCGGCGCGTCGGAAAAATAGGCGGTTGCGTAGATCGACACCAGCGTGCCGATGCCCGTGATGAGCAGCGCGAACAGCAGGGAGAACCCGTCCAGTCTGAGCGCGAGGTCGACGTCGAGCGCGGGCACCCACGCCCAGGTTTCGTGGACGACGGCGCCAGCCGCGATGCCGGGCGCATGCTGGGCGAAATGCACGAACAGGAGGAACGGCAGAAGGGCGGGAAGGTAGCGGGTGACGGCGCCTGACAGCGTGGCGGCGCGCCAGCCCACCAGTGCGCCCGCCCATGCGAGGAGCAGTGCGGCGGCTAGATGCAAAGGAACTCTCCGAAGCGCACGCAGCGCGCGCGCGTGGGTCGTTCAGACGACACGGCGCGACGCCCGGCCAATCCCTGAGCGATCAGGATGGCGGCGTTGCTGGCGAAATGACAGAAGGGGGAACGGGAGAAATGCGACGCGCTTCCGGATCGTCGATCGCGGGAAGGCATGCGGAGGGCAAAAGGAGTAACAGCCGGCAGACGCCGGAGGCATCGAAGGTTCATGGGTCGTCAACAGCCCACATTGGCGGCCCGACCAACGCTAAGAACCTCCCGGCCTCAACATGAGACCGAAACCCAGGCAAAAGTCTAACGGATTCTGCAGTAGCTGACTACCGGCTGAAACCATAGGGTGCAGACCGGAGGGCTTGGTGTCGTCGTGAAGGTTGTGTCTGATGCTTCAGACTGCAACCGCCGCGCGCCCAGGCGCGCGCTATGCATGCTAAGTTAGCCCCGCGCTGGCGCCGGGTCATGGCGCCGGCATGGCGGACTGCCTCAGTGAGCTCCGATGGCGGTGCCTTTTCCCCTCTCTTTTTTACTCATCATGCAAAAGAATCCACATCGCGCGTTAGCTCGACCCGGAAAGACGTGGACGGCAGGCCTTCAGGCGCTGGCCCTCGGCATTGCCCTGACGGCGACGGGCACGGTCTCGGCCCAGGCCGATCTGCCGCCGCGTGGCGGCGCGGGTACCGCGGCGCCGGCCAGCGCGCCGAGTCCCGATCGGCTGCCCTCGCGTGCCCCGACGCAGAGCTCGGGCCAGGCCCCTGCACAAGGCCAACCCCAAGCCCAACCCCAGGCCCAACCGCGAACCCAGGCGCCCGCCGGTCAGTCGGGCCAGCGCACGGTGGTCAAGGACGACGCGGCCTACGAGCGCCTGCTGAACAACAGCGGCATCGGCCTGCAATGGTTCTGGACGGATGCGCGCGGCAAGCTCAACGCGGTGGATGACAATGGCGTGGTCCGTCTGGATGGCGGCTACGCCACCGACAAGGGCTCGCTCAAGCTCAAGGGCGAAGTGCTGTCGATCTCGGCGGACCGCTTCACCTTCCGCGGCACGATCCTGATCGTGGACGTGCCTGACAAGGGCCGTCGCTGCGAGCGCACCGGAGACTATGAGTTCCGTGCCACCGGCAAGCGCAAGTACTGGCGCCTGCAGCAGATGACCGAATGCGATCGTCTGACCGACTACGTCGATATCTACTATTGATCGTCGAGTGTCGCGGGGGTGGCCGTCGATCGGATCGGCGGCTCGCCCGCCTGCTCGCCGGGCGCGCGTGATGCCGCTTGCGGCATACAGAACCTGGCCCGCATGTCGCGCGAGTACACGACATACAGCGTGATCACGATGGCCTGAACCAGCATGTGCGCGCTTGCCGATGCCATGTCGCCCTCGAAAATGCCGGTCCAGGGTTGGCCCAGGTGCCCCAGCAGGAACAGTTGCAGCGTCGCCGTCAGAAGCGGCCCGCCCAGCCAGGCCGCGGCCAGGATCACGCGGCGCGTGACGGGCTTGCGCCACACGATCATCATCACACCAGCCCCGACGCTCAGTCCGGCGGCAAGTACTGCGAGCGCCATCGCGACACTGCTCACCGTCGCGGCATCGGGCGTGATCGCGATCAGCGCCCGGGCGGTCTGGAGCCCGAAGGCCAGGCCGAAGAAGGGCTGAATCAGCAACAGGCTGACGATCGCCAGGATCATCATGCTGGTCAGCGCGCCGGCGTCGGTGCGAGCGCGGGGCGTGTCGGTGGGCGGCTGTTGCGGCAAGGACTGCATGCGATTCTCGGGCACTCGAGGCGGTCTGCACCGCCAGAAAAACCCAGTGTAGGAGCGCGCCCGCGGGGTCAATCCGCCGAATAACGGCATGTGCCCCGGGGCGTGACTCCCGACTGCCGCGCACCTCGCCGCGCGGCTTACTCCTTCACGGCAAATTTCTCGAGCAAAGGCCGCCACGTCGTGAGCGTGTCGTCGAGGTAGGCGCCGAACGCCTTGGCGTCGCGGTAGTCCACCTTCAGGCCGAACTGATCCGCACAGTTCTCGAACGCCGGCGTCTGCGTGGCGAGCCTGAACGCATTCTGCAGCTGGGTGACGACGGCCGGCTCCATATTCTTGGGCCCGGCGATGCCGAGAATGCTGGGTGCGACCAGATCATGGCCGAGCTCCTTGAGCGTGGGCGCGTCGAATCCCTTCATGCGATCTTCGGTATAAACCGCCAGCAGTCTCAGGCGGCCGTCGCGCACATAGGGCACCCACTCGGCCGTCTGCGCCATGAATTCCACGTCGCCCCGCATCAGCGCCGTGATGGCCTCCGGACCGCTCTTGTAAGGCACGTGCGTCCATTGCGTGCCGATCTCCTGCGCCAGCCGCTCCGAGGTGAGGTGCTGCGGCGTGCCGATACCGGCCGTGCTGTAGCTCAGACCACGCTTGCGCTTGGACGCGGCCACCAGATCCGCGAAGGACTTGTGCGGCGAGTCGGCGCGCACCAGCAGACCGACCTGATACTGCGCCACCAGGGCAATGGGCGTGAGATCCGTGGTCACGTCGTACTTGAGGCTGGGCGTCAGGACCTGATTCAACAGTCCGCCCGTCGAGAGCGAGGCGATGCTGTAGCCGTCGGGGCGCTGGCGAATGATGTAGCTCACCGAGAGTGAGGATCCCGCGCCGGGTCGGTTCTCGATCACGAGAGGCTGGCCGACGTGCTTGGCCACGTCCATGGCGAGCGTGCGGTTGCAGACGTCGGTGCCGCCGCCCGCGCCGTAGCCTACCACCAGCGAGATCGGATGCTGCGGGTAGTCGGCGGCCACCGCCGGGGTCAGGACATGGGCGGCGCTCAACAACGCGGCCAGGCGCCATACGGATGCCAGTTTCATGAGTTTGTCTCCTAGGTTTTTCATCGCCGGGGCCGGCGTTGCGATGCAAAGCCGGCCCGACGCGGACCTTTTCCGGTCGGAGCCACTGTGTCACGGGCAATAGTTCATATATATAGATGTTTGTACTAATGGTCGCGGCGCGGCGCGCGGCTTACGCTCGCCGTCATGGCCTTCCCGTAGAAAAGGCCGAGGAGACACGATGAAAGAGCAACGACGGGTACTGGTCACCGGCGCCAGCAAAGGCATCGGGCGCGCCATCTGCGAACGCCTGTCGGGCGATGGCTATGCCGTGGTGGGCGTGGCCCGCACGCGGCCCGACGATCTGCCGCCCGGGATCGAATTCATTACGGCCGACCTGGCCGACAACAGCGCGATCGAGCGCGCGCTGAGCGCGTTGAGCGACCAGCCGTTCTATGGGCTGGTCAACAACGTCGGCATCGTCCCGATCGCCAATCTCGAAGACATCAGCCTTGCCGACCTGCACGAGGCCGTGCAGCTCAACGTGGAGACCGCCATTCGCTTCACCCAGGCCCTGGCGCCGGGAATGCGGGCGGCGCGGGCAGGGCGCGTGATCAACATCGCCTCGCGCGCGGCGCTGGGCAAGCGTGGCCGCTCGGTCTACAGCATGACCAAGGCAGGGCTGATCGGCATGACGCGGACGTGGGCGCTGGAGCTGGCCGAGCACGGCATCACCGTCAATGCGATCGCGCCGGGCCCGATTCAGACCGAGTTTTTCGCGGGCGTGAACGATCCCTCGGACGTCCACACCCAGACCCTGCTTGCCGGCATTCCCTTGCGCAGAGTGGGCCGGCCCGACGAGGTGGCGCACGCGGCCGCCTATTTCATGGACCCCCGCTGCGGCTTCGTGACCGGGCAGACGCACTATGTGTGCGGCGGTCTTTCCATCGGGGCCGCGTAGTCCCGCTATCCCCGCAAAACACGAGACAGAGAGACACGCGATGAAACGTTGGACGAAGCGGCCCGAAGGGTCGACCTGGGGCGATTTCGGTGAGAACGATCAGCTCGGCCGCATCAATCTGCTGGGGCCCGAACAGGTGCTCAAGGGTGTGCAGGAGGTGAAGCAGGGGCGTGCATTCTGCCTCTCGCTGCCGCTGGACCTGCCCGGCGGCATGGCGCTGAATCCGCGCCGCAAGCCGCCGCGCCTGTCCGGCACCGAGCGAGACGGGGTGCCGTATATGAACTTCCCGATGGAGCAGCTGGATCCGTCGTCGATCGATATCCTGAGCGACGACCAGGTGGTGATGTCGCTGCAGTACTCCACTCAATGGGATGCGCTGGCGCATGTGGGCGCGATGTTCGATGTGGACGGCGCAGGCGAGCCGCGCAAGGTCTACTACAACGGCTTTGCGGCGGGCACGGACATTCTGGATGCCGGGCAGGGCGCCGAGCACGAGGACTGCTGCGGCGGCGGGCACGCCATGGGCGCGCTCAAGCTCGGCATCGAGAACTTCGCGGTGAACGGCATGCAGGGCCGCGGCGTGCTGGTCGACTTCACGCGTTACTACGGCCGCGAGCGCAAGCTGATCGGCTATGCCGAGCTGGCACATATCCTGACGCAGGAGGGCATCACCATCGAGCGTGGCGACATGCTCGTGCTGCGCACGGGCTTCGCCGAGCTCATTACCGAGATGGGCGGGCAACCCGACGCCGAGCGGCTGCATCAGGCGTGCTGCGTCCTGGACGGCGCCGACGAGAAACTGCTGAACTGGATCACCGAGAGCGGCATCGCCGCCATCTGCGCCGACAACTACGCCGTCGAGGCCTATCCCGCGCGCGAACGTCCGGGCAAGAAATCCCTGCTGCCGCTGCACCACCATTGCCTCTTCAAGCTCGGATTGCCGCTAGCCGAACTCTGGTACCTGAAGGACCTGGCGCAGGCGCTCCATGCAGACGAGCGGCACCGCTTCCTGCTGACCGCGCCACCGCTGCGTCTGCCGGGTGCGGTCGGCTCGCCCGTCACGCCGGTGGCCACGATCTGAGGAGATACGCGTGGACTTCTACTCGCTGCTTTCACGTCATGCCGAGTCGGCGCCCGGGCGTGTCGCCTTCCGCGATCCCGAGCAAACGATCGATTACGCCGGCTTGCGGCGCGAGGTCGATCGCGTGGCTGCCTTGATGGCCTCGCAAGGCGCGGTGCGCGGCGATCGCCTGGCGCTGTGGATGCCCAACTGCCTTGCCTGGCTGGTGACGTTCCTCGCTTGCGCCCGGCTGGGCATCATCGTGGTGGCCGTCAACACGCGCTTCAAGGAGCATGAGGTCGGCCAATTGCTCACGCGCGGGCAATGCCGGTGGCTCGCGTTCTGGCCGGCGTTCAAGGGCCTGCCCTTCGTCGACATCCTGAAGCGCGTAGATCCCGCGGCGATCTCCCGCCTGTCCGGCGTGTTCGTGGCGGGCCAGGCGCCGGATCTGGAGCCGCTGCGCGCCGAGTGGCCCGGCCTGTGCCTGACGGCGCTGTGCAACGAGGATGTCGTGCCGGGCGGCGCGGCGATCCCGGATCCTGGCCAGGGCGACGACGGAGCACTGGTGTACACGACGTCGGGCACCACCTCGGCACCCAAGCTGGTGCTGCATCGGCAGCGCGGGCTCACGCAGCACGGCAGGATTGCGGCCGAGGCCTATGGCACCTCGGCCGACAGCGTGGTGCTGCTGGCTGCCCCTCTGTGCGGCGCGTTCGGGTTCTCCACCATGCTGGCCGGTCTGGTGCCGGGCGCCACGCTGGTGTCGCTGGCAGTGTTCGATGCGCACACAACCGTTCGGCAGATCCGCGAGTATGGCGTCACGCACACCTTCGCCAACAACGAGCTCATCGGCCTGCTGCTGCAAGCCGCGCCCGCTGAGCAGCGCCCGTTTCCGTCGCTGCGCTATGTGGGCTACGCCAGCTTTTCGCCTTCGATGGACGATCTGCCCGAGCGCGCGCTGCAGGCGGGGATGCCGATTACCGGGCTGTATGGCTCGAGCGAGCTCCAGGCGCTGGTGGCCGGCCAGCGGCTGGACGCGGACTGGCAGTATCGCCGGGTCGCGGGGGGCACGCTGGCCGCAGGCGACGCCCGCGTGCGTGCGGTCGACCCGGACTCGGGGGCGGTGCTGCCGCACGGCGCCATCGGGCAAATCGAGATCAAGGCGCCCAGTCTCATGAGCGAGTATCTGGACGACCCCGACGCCACCCGCAAGGCGATACGGGCGGACGGCTATTTCCGTACCGGCGACCTCGGTTTTACCTTGTCGGAGCACGCATTCATCTTCCAGGGGCGCGATGGCGAGCACCTGCGCCTGGCGGGGTTCCTGGTCAATCCGATGGAGATCGAGGCGTTCATCCGATCGATCGCGGGCGTGCAGGCGGTGCAGGTCGTGGGCGCGCAGCTCGGGGGCAAGACGGTGCCGGTGGCCTTCGTCATCCCGCAGCCCGATGCGACGCTGCACGAAGCGGAGATCATCCAGACCTGCCGTGCCGCGATGGCCAAATTCAAGGTGCCGGAGCGGGTCGTTCTGGTGGCGCAGTTCCCGATGGTGCAGAGTGCCAATTCCAACAAGGTGCAGAAGCACGCCTTGCGAGAGAAAGCGCAGGCCCTGCTCGACGAGGCGGCGCGCGCCAGGCCGTAGAATCCCGCACATGCCCAATCGCCCGAAATCCCCGGCCCTGCCCAAGGCCCACGCCTCCGAGGTGCTGTCACGCAGCAAGCAGCCCATCTATCTGCAGCTGGTGGCCGAGTTCCGCAGCAATATCGCACAAGGAAAATGGGCGCCGGGCGCGCAGATCCCCTCGCTGGAGGAGCTGATGGCCCAGTATCGCGTGGCGCGCATGACCATCCGCAACGCGATCGGCATCCTCGAAGACGAAGGCTACATCCGGCGCGGGCGCGGCATCGGCACCTTCGTGCAGGCCAAGATTCCCACCGTGGCCGAGCTGCAGATCCCGTCCAACTGGGACGAGACGGTGGCGCTCAGCGATGTGCTGGGCACCGAGAGCATCTTCGAACGCGCCGATGCCCTGGCCGAGCTGCCCGAGCTGGGCATGCACTACGACGGCGCCTTCGCTCGCGCATATCGTCATATGTGCCGCCTGCATGTGAAGGACGGCGTGCCGGTCTGCTATAGCGACGTGTTCGTGGCCGAGGATTTGTTCAAGGCTCACCGATCGGCATTTCTGAAGTCGGCGGCCGCCTCGGTGATCGCGCGGATTCCGGATCTCGCCCTGCACGCGGCGCGGCAGAAGATCACGATCGCCGGCGCGGGTATCGCGTCGGCGCGGGCCCTCAACATGACTGTCGGTGACAGCGTTGCGGAAGTGCGCCGCTATGCCTGCGACGCGTCGCGGCTGATCTACTTCGCGCGGCTGGAGTTTCCCACCAAGTTCGTGAAGCTGGAGTTCGACCTGCTGCGTTGAGCGCGGTGCGGGCCTGGCCTGGCCTGGCCTGGCCCGACCGGGCCGCGCGTGTCTACAGCGCCTTGTCGAGCCGGTGCGCCGCGTCGAGCTTGGGCGTATCCAGGAGGCGCGCCTTCACGTCGAGCAAGGCATCGTCAGGCACATCGAAGCGCTGAATCCAGGCTTCGCCCTTCAGACCGGTGAGGCGCGGTTCGCCCGCTGCGCTGGCCGCCAGATGCAGCCAGAAGTCTTCGCTGCGCACGGCCTTCAGCGCCGCGTTGGTCAGCGCGTACTGCGGCGGTTGCCCGTCCAGCGCCACGGCGGCGATGTCGGGTTCGTTGCCCGCCTGGATCACGATGCCGGTGCCGTAGTCGTAAAACGCATACCAGTCGGGCGGGAGTTCCGAGCGCAGCGCGGTCAGTCCGCCCGCTTCGGTCAGCATGTCGAGATTGATCGCGGTGAGCCACGACACGGTCTTGAAGCGATTGGGCTTGAGGCGCGCCGCCGAGAACGCGGGCGAGCCGACGTCCACGCCGCGCGCCTGCTCCGACACGAAGGCCTCGGTCGGCTGATCGCTATTCCACTCTGACGGCGACAGCACGAAGCCGAAGCCGCCCTGACCGTGATGGGCGTCGAGCCGGTCGGCGCACATGACGAACAGCGCCTGGAATGCCTTGGGATGCTCGATCACGTCGGCGAGCGGCAGCGAGAAACGCATCACGTCGAGCTGCAGGCCCTTCTTGGCCATCCAGTCGGGCGCGGCGTTCACATAAAACGAATACGGGCCCGCGTCGGGACGCTTCACGCCGCTGCTGTAGTGCAGATCGATGGCCTCGTCGCTATCGAGCGCCTTGAGCAGATCGCGCACCGCCGGGGCCTTGGCATAGGGCATGCACGGCGGGCCCGAAGGCGGCTCGCTGCGCCACAGCCAGGTGAGCTTATCGGTCGCGAGCTTCAGGTACGCGTCGAAACACTGCGCGATGGCCTCGCGGCGCTCCTTGGTATGGCCACCGCTGAAGAACAGCGTGCCCGTGATGGCGATGACGGCGCCGACGTAATCGCGCGGGCCCTTGGACATCAGCATCGCGCCCGGAAACTGCTGCGCCCGCGCGTTCCCGCGCAGCGCGGCGGCATAGGCTTCGGGACTCATGTTGGGATCGAATTCGGTCATGGCGTCGGGCTCAAGGGGTGGCAGGCACCGGGGCAGGGCTGGGGCCGCGGCGTCCGGGCAGCGGCGGGACACGGCCACGCGTGTACATCCTCAGCATTTCATAGAGGGCTTCGGCGATAGGCGCAGCATACTTGGTCTTTTCCGCGGCCTCCGCTTCGCGCCGTTCGACTTCGCCGCAGTCGCACTCCGATGACTCGAGCAGCACCACTTTTTCGGGGTTGCCGGCAATACGGGTGTACGCGGCCATCTGGCCTTCGCCGGGCGTGTCGTTCGGAAACTTGATCTCCACCACCATGCGGATGTTGTCCTGCGTGGGTGGCGCCTTCGGATCGTTCACGATCACCACGTCCGGACGCCGGATCATGCCGCGGTTGGGCTTGAAGGGCGGCCGCTCTTTCTCGGGGTCGTCCCAATACTTGCGGATCCAGCCGGGCAGCCAGTTGTGCGCACGCGAGGGATCGGTGGCGTCCATGATGGGCTCGGGCGGCTCCTGCGACATGTCGTAGTTCACCTCGGGCTTGTACGGGCTCGTGCCATACAGCGTCTCGTCGAGCAGCTTGAGCCGGCCCGAGCAGCAGACCTGATTGAGACTGCGGCCATCCTTGCCGATACCCGGCGCGGCCTGACATTTGCAAATGGCACTGCACAGCACCGATTGATCGGTGGGCGATAGCTGGCTCAGTCCGGTACCCGCGGGCGTGGTCGTGCCGGGTCCGCCCGAGGTCCCGCCACTGGCGTTGGGTGCGCCGTCACTCATGCTTCATCTTCCTTCGGCGGGGGCAGCAATGTCAGCGAGAGCATGTCCGGCGAGTCGCCCGCCACCCAGCTCGTATGGCCGTTGGCATCTGTCTCGCCCTCGACCGTGGCGCCGTTCATTGAGTTGATTCGATACGCGCGGCCAGCCACCGGCTCGCGGCTGCTGTCGTCGATCACCTGAAAGCGCCCGCGGTAGGGGGCGGTCCCGTCTTCGCCGGCTTGGTACTCGGTACCCGGCCCCGCGTTCGACGCGCCGGCGCCCGCACCCGCGGAGGGCGCCTCGGTCCAGAAGTGCTGGCTCGCGATGAGGGTGGCGCCGCAGGCGGTGCGCATGCCCTCGAGCGCGAGCCATTGCGCGCTGCCCGTGGACTGCGTGCCCTCGACGATGGGGTAAGAGCCTTTGCATTTGGGGCACGACGTCATGTCGCCCTTGCGCGCGGCCAGCTGGCCAAAAACGTTGAGCGTCGGGTCGCCGGTCACGACCGTGCCGCCATGGCTTGTCTTGTCGCCGACCCTGATCACGGCTTTTTGCACGGCTCGCGCCCTCTTTGGCTACAGGCTGAAAAAAGTGGCCGTAGTGTATCCGCGGGTCGACGCGCCGCAATCACAAGGTCGTGAGCGTTTTTTACCAAAGCGGACAAGCTGTGCAGCATGGCGCGCCGGTTTGTATCGGGTGGGGCGTGGGCGAGGCAGGGCGGCAGATGACGATAAGATGTCGGCTGTCCCGGCCGCAGCCCAGGCGCCCCGGTCTTGCGAGACCCGACGCGCGCAGTCTCCGGGGCGACACGCCCGTCCCTCTGCCAGTCCACAAGGAACGAACGATGCCGCTTACCTCCGCGCTGATGCGCGTTTGCCTGATCAGCCTTTGTGTCCATGGCGCCGTGCATGCCCAGACCGAGGCGCCAACCGAAGCTGAACAAAACAAGTCACGCGCCGAGCTATGGGATGAAGGTACGGAGCGCCAAAGGGCCTGGGCCGACGAGTTTCTGGGCGATACCCGCGAGATGGGCATGGCGTTGCTCGTGATCCCCACCATCAATCTTGATGCGCAAGGGCCACGCAACTTCGATGATCCTTCCGTGCGCGCGGACTTTGTGCGCCAGCGCAGCATGAAGATGCGCTGGCTTCATCACGTGAACGAGCACAATGCCATCTCGGTCGGCTACGGCAAGCACAAACGCGAAGCCTGGGATACCGGCCCGCTGTTCCAGATGACCGACGGCGCCATTACCTACCAAATGATCGCCGTGCAGCCGGGCCGATATCGGCTCGCGCGCATCACGTACATCCAGCCCGGGATGCGAGAGCCCGCGCCTCAGAACAAGCCGGCCAGGCTCTCGGTCGATAAGGCGGGCGTTGCCGCGCTCAATGAGTTCGACATGAAGGATTACCGCAAGACAGGCCACTGGTCTCAGGCCATGAAGCGCGATGACGGGATGGGGACCGGTTGCCCGCTGGTGCTCCGGGTGGGCGATGGATGCACGGAAGAAGCGCGCGAGTTTCGCTGGGGCATGAGCGCGCGCAGCGCCGTCAAGGACGGCGTGGCCGAGGTCATCGAGATTCCCGCCGTCGATGCGGAACTCTCATTCTCGCCCGTCGCGGAGATCACCCTGGCCGAAGGCGACGTGGTGCTGACCGACGGGTTTGTGCTCCCGGCCGATCAACCCAAACTCGCGGAAAACACATGCCAGGTCCTCGCGAATGACCTGATGTGTTCGCTGGACTCATTGACCGTCGAGCGCCTCCCGGCGAGCTTGCAGTCGTTTCGTCAGGCCACGGGGCTCAAGACCTTCGGCATGACGAAGACCGAAGCCGCGTTGCGCAATCTCGTTTATCGCGCGCCCAAGATCCACGCCAAGTCGGTCCCGGGCGCGTCGCCCAACCTGCTGCGGGTGGAGTAGGGCGCCGCTTGCTGTGTGGCGACGGTCCGGGCGCCTCGAGCATGCGGAAGACGTCGCATGTGCATGTGCTGGCGGCATTACACTGCGGCCCACCTGCTTACGCCAGCCCGCCTTCCGACGCCGCGCTCGCCGCCTTTCTTGAAGAGACCTTCATGTCGCAACCCATTCCTTCGACCAGCCTGGACCTGCTGCGCGAGTTGATCGCCTTTCCGTCTGTCTCGCTCACGCCGAACGCCGGTCTCATGGCGCGCGTGCAGGAGGTGTTGGCGGCCGCCGGCATCGCGTCGCGGCTCGTGCCGGATCCCCAGGACCCCAAGCGCTGCAATCTCTTCGCCAGTGTGGGGCCGGGCGATCAGCCGGGCATCATGCTGTCCGGCCACACCGACGTCGTACCTGTCGTGGGCCAGCCCTGGACCTCGCCCGCCTTCGAGGCGACCGAGCGCGATGGGCGGATCTATGGCCGTGGCGCGGCCGACATGAAGGGCTTCGTTGCCTGCGCCGTGATGGCTATGGTGCACGCCGCGCAGCAGCCGTTGAAGCGGCCGCTGCAGTTGGCGCTGTCGTTCGATGAAGAAATCGGCTGCGTGGGCGTGCGGCACCTGCTGCGCGCGCTCGAAGGCCTGAACCCCGCGCCGTCGCTCTGCGTGGTCGGCGAACCTACGCTGATGAAGATCGGCACCGGTCACAAGGGCAAGGCGGCCTATCGCGCACTGTGCTGCGGACAGGCAGGGCATTCAGGCCTCGCGCCCAACTTCGTGAACGCCATCCAGACCGCGGCCGACTTTGTCGCGGCCCTGCGCGATGTACAGCAAGACCTGGCCGCGCACGGCGCGCGCGAGGAGGGCTACGCGATTCCGTATTCCACGGTGCACGTGGGCACGATCCGCGGCGGCACGGCGCTCAACATCGTGCCCGCCGAATGCGAGCTCGACTTCGAGATCCGCAACGTCGCTCAGGACGAACCCGCGGAGATCCTGGCGCGGGTGCTGGAACGCACGCAGTCCCGCATGCGTGACGCAAACGCCTCGCCCGAGGCGGCGCTGCCGGAAGTGCAGGTGGTCAATACCTATCCGGGCCTGTCGACGCCCGACGACGCGCCGGCCGTGCAATTGCTCGCCTCGCTGCTGCCACCGGACACCACGCTGACCAAAGTTGCGTTCGGCACCGAGGGGGGCCTGTTTCGCCAACAATGGAACGAGACCGCCGTGCTGGTGTGCGGCCCGGGCAGCATCGAAGTGGCGCACAAGGCCGACGAGTACGTCGAGATATCCCAGATCGAGGCCTGCGATCGCCTGATGACGGGGCTGATCCAGCACCTCTGCGGTTGAGACATCGAGGCATAGCGATGCCCGCGCCGGTGGCGCGTGTCGCGGGAGGCCGCAACACGCGCCAGGCGATACGCTCGACGCACTTACTTGCGACTACGCACCGGCTGGAAGTTCAGCGCGTACGTGTTCGGCTGGGCGGTGGGCACGAGGGTGTAGCGCACCGTGAGCGCGTCGGTGCGCATCAGCGTTTGCTCATCCACCAGCGTCACGCTCGCTTCGCAGGTCAGCGTCGGTTTCGCGGCCTTCGCCTTGCTCTTGTTTTGGCCGTCGGCCGACTTGACGTCATGGAAACCCATGCGAATCGCGTTGTCGAGCGAGTTGGCCGACCGGATGGTGTTGGCAAGCATCTGCAGCACCGGTTGGTCTGCACATTGCGGCTGGTACATCGCCTCGGGCGT
>NZ_NEVP01000016.1:0-76473 GCF_002261315.1 Bordetella genomosp. 5 | reverse complement strand
CCCAGCTGATGACCTGGTTCGGCGTGGCCTGCGAGCTGCACCGCGACTGGCGCAACGACATCGAGGGTCTGGGCACGCTGTTCGCCAACCACATCCCCGACTACCGCAACCTGATGGCCAGCTACTCCGCGATCCAGGCCGCCAGCAAGTAATCGAAAACGCCGCAGAAACCAGCATTTCCCTTAAACGATTTACCCGCTTTCTCAATCGCCAGATCACCTGAACCCAAGGAAAACACCATGAACTCGATCAAGACCCTCGCCGCCGCCGTCGCTCTCTCCGCCACCTTCGCCGGTGCCGCCCAAGCGGGCGAACTGGACTGGCCGCTGCCGGAAACCAGCGCCGTCACGCTGACCCGCGCCCAGGTCGTCGCCGACCTGCAATCGGCCCGCTCGCAAGGCCTGGTCGCCACGACCGAAATCGGTGAACTGCCGCTGGCCTCGCACGCCGCTTCGCAAGTGACCCGCGCTCAGGTCCGCCAGGAACTGTCCGCCGCACAGGCTGCCGGTCTCGAAGCCTCGGGCGAACTGGACTACCCGCCGGTGGCTGGCTGATTCGTCCGCCGCGTCCGACCGTAAAACCTGAACTGAAATCGCATACGTAATCACTGGAGTCAGACCATGAAGACCCTCAGCATCCTCGCCGCCGGCGTGCTCGCCTCCCTCACCTATCTCGGTACCGCCCAGGCCGGCGAACTGGACTGGCCGCTGCAAGAAACCAGCGCCACCACGCTGACCCGCGCCCAGGTCGTCGCCGACCTGCAATCGGCCCGCTCGCAAGGCCTGGTCGCCACGACCGAAATCGGTGGACTGCCGCTGGCCGCGCACGCCACTTCGCAAGTGACCCGCGCCCAAGTCCGCCAGGAACTGTCGGCCGCGCAGGCTGCCGGGCTCGAAGCCTCGGGCGAACTCGACTACCCGCCGGTCGCGGGCTGAGCGAGTATGGTGTGTCCGCAAGACGCCGCGTACACCTCCTTATCCCACCCAAAGAAAAAGGCCTCGGCGGCGTAAGCCCCGAGGCCTTTGTCTATAGCGAGCCCGGTTTTTTTACACGGTCGCGATCGGCGTGACCGGCGAACCGACGGCGTGCGGCAGGCGCAGGGGCGGCGCGGTCAACAGGAAATGATGCCGTTGTTGCGCGTGCAACCAGTCGGCCAGATCCTTGAGGTACCACAGCTCGGCCAGCGGCAGACCCAGCTTGAACAGGCAGTGGTGGTGCAGCGGCAACATGGCGCGCGGACCCTGGCGCTCGCGTGCCGGATAGGCTTCGACCGCGTAGTTGTCGGCGCAGATCGCGGCAATGCCGCTCTCGCTGATCCAGGTGAGCAGCGCTTCGTCGGTGCCATCGAGCGCTGCGCCGTACGTGTGCAGCACGTCGGCATCGGGTTTACCGGCCATCTCCACGACCTTCTCGGCGTAGCCGGTGCGCAGCACCAGCATGTCGCCCGGCAGCACCTCGATCCCGTCCTTGTCGAGCACGGCCAGCAGCTCGGCCGCGCCGATCAGCGTGCGGCCCGTGCCGTAATGGCGCGCCAGATCCACCAGCACGCCGCGACCCTGCATGCCCTTCTGGGCGAGGTTCTCGATGCCGATCTTCAGCGCGGCGGACGGTCCGCCACTGTTGCAGCCGCAACCCAGGTGGTCGCCGTCCATCGGGCCCACCACGTCGACGCCAGCGCGATAACCGTTGTAATACACGAGCTCGGGTTCGCCGTCGCCGTTGGCATCGAACAGGGCGCCCACGTGTGCGAGCGAATCCCATTGCGTGGAGTACTGCATCGACAGCAGCACCTGATCGTCGCTGAGCACGTCGACCGCATCGGGGTTGAGCTTGCGCAACGGGAAATTCAGGTAGGGCGTGTCCTGCAGGCGCGTGGGCGAGAGCTGCGGCGGATGGCGGCGCGGGTTGAGCACGTTGCCGCCCGGCAGGTCGAGCGGCAGCGACAGGCAGAAGGTCTTGCCCGCGCGGATCTCGCGCGCGCCGCGCAGCACGACCTCGTCGGTGATGAGGTTGAGACGGCCCAACTGATCATCGGGACCGAAGTCTCCCCAGTTGGAGCCCGGTGGGCGGCTTTTCCAGCGTTGCATGGCGCTACTCCGTCAGGAAGTCGAGCACCGCGCGTGTGAAGGCTTCCGGCTGTTCCCAGTTGGAGATGTGGGAGGTCGGCAGCTCGATGTAACGCGCGTCCGGGATGTTGTCGGTCAGGAAACGGCCGTCGGCGGGGGTGGCGGCCATGTCGTGCGTGCTGGCGATCACCAGCGTGCGCTGCTTGATCTCGGCGAGGCGCTCGCGCAGGTCGGCATCGCGCAGTGCCGCGCAGTTGCCGGTGTAGCCGGCGTCGGCCGTGCGGCGCAGCATGTCGACCAGCACTTGCGCGAGGCCGGGCTGCGCGGCGCGGTACTCGGGCGTGAGCCAGCGTTCGACCAGCGCGGGCGCCATGGCGTGCACCGTCTGCGCCTGCACGGCGGTGATGCGGTCGCTCCAGAACTGCGCCGTGCCGATACGTGCGGCGGTATTGCACAGCACCAGGCGGTCGATGCGCGATGCGTGCTCGAGCGCGAGCCACAGGCCCGTCGGGCCGCCCATCGACAGGCCGCAGAAATGGGCGCGCTCGATGTTCAGGTGGTCGAGCAGTTCGATCACGTCGCCGCCGAGCTGGGCGAAGCTGTATTCGCCGTCGGGCACCGACGAGCGGCCATGGCCACGGGTGTCGTAGCGCAGCACACGGAAGTGGCGCGCGAACGCGGGGATCTGCTGGGCCCACATATCGGCGCAGGTGCCCAGCGAGTTGGACAGCACGAGCACCGGGGCGTCGGCCGGACCGTCGATGACGTAGTACAGACGGGCCTGGCTCAGGTCGGCATAAGACATGGGGACATCCTAAAAAAATGGGCGCGGGGAGGCGTGTCCCCGCGCTGCGCCCGACGCATGCGGCCCGCGCGGGCCGGCGTGTCCGGGCGGTCTGGCAGGACTTACTTCACAGATAGCATTCGCCGGCCACGTAGGCCTTGCGCCAGCGCGTGATCTTCACGTTCTCGAACAGGCCGGCCTGATAGAACGGATCGGCTTCGATCAGTTGCTGTGCGGCTTCGCGCGTGTCGAGGTCGACCACGTACAGGCCGCCGCCCGCGTCGGTGCCGTCGTCCTGCAGCTTCGCGCCGCAGGCCAGCAACAGCGCCTTGTTGGCGTCGAGGAAAGCGAGGTGGGCCGGGCGGTGCTGCTGGCGCAGCGCGAGCGTGCCGGGCTTGTCGAAGGTCTCGATGATGTAGGGCATGCGGGGCTCCGTGGCGTGGGCGATCAGATGGCCGAGGGGTGGCGTGCCAGCGCGGTGACGCGCACGTCCATGTACGGGAAGAGCGGCAGCGACGACAGGATGTTGTGCAGCTCGTCGTGGTCGGCCACGTCGAAGATGCTCACGTTGGCGTAGCGGCCGGCCACGCGCCACAGATGCTGCCACTTGCCTTCGTGTTGCAGCTTCTGGGCCAGCGCCTTTTCGTCGGCCTTGAGTTTGGCGGCCACGTCGGCCGGCATGTCGGGGGGCAGGTTGACCTGCATTTCAGCCATGTACAGCATGATTGCTCCTTCGTATGCGGCGCCGCGCGGCGGGCGCGGCGCGATGAATCGTCAGTGGGCGAACTTGAGCGGCAGGCCCGTGAGGGACAGCAGCTGTTCGGGCGTGGTGTCGCCGAAGATGTCGATGACGGTGACGCCATCGGACGCGATGTCGAACACGGCCACGTCGGTGTACACGCGCGACACGCAGCGCACGCCGGTGAGCGGGTAGCTGCACGCCTGGACCAGCTTGCTTTGGCCTTCGCGCGTGGTGAGTTCCATCATCACGAACACCTGCTTGGCGCCGATGGCGAGGTCCATCGCGCCGCCCACGGCGGGGATGGCGTCGGGCGCGCCGGTGTGCCAGTTGGCCAGGTCGCCCTGGGCCGACACCTGGAATGCACCGAGCACGCAGATATCGAGGTGGCCGCCACGCATCATCGCGAACGAGTCCGCATGATGGAAGAACGAGCAACCGGGCAGTTCCGTGACCGGCTGTTTGCCGGCGTTGATCAGGTCGTAGTCTTCTTCGCCCTTGGCCGGTGCGGGGCCCATGCCCAGCATGCCGTTTTCGGTGTGCAGAATCACTTCGCGGTCGGTGGGCAGGTGGTTGGCCACCAGCGTCGGCAGGCCGATGCCCAGGTTCACGTAAGCGCCTTCGGGGATGTCTTGCGCAACGCGCGCGGCGATCTGGTCGCGGGTCAGTTTGGTGCTCATGCCTGTTCCTTGGCGGCGGGGGCGGCGGCGACCTGCACCACGCGCTGGACAAAAATACCGGGGGTGACGACGGCTTCGGGATCGAGTTGGCCGAGCTCGACCACTTCGCTCACCTGAGCCACGGCCACGCGGGCGGCGCTGGCCATGATGGGGCCGAAGTTGCGCGCCGTCTTGCGGTACACCAGGTTGCCCCAGCGGTCACCGCGTTCGGCCTTGATGAGGGCGTAGTCGGCGTGCAGCGGATACTCGAGCACGTAATGACGGCCGTTGATCTCGCGCACTTCCTTGCCCTCCGCGAGCGGCGTGCCATAACCCGTGGGGCTGAAGAATGCGCCGATGCCGGCGCCGGCCGCGCGGATGCGCTCGGCGAGGTTGCCCTGCGGCACCAGTTCGAGCTCGAGCTTGCCGCTGCGGTACAGGCCGTCGAAGATCTGCGAGTCGGCCTGACGCGGGAACGAGCAGATGATCTTGCGCACACGATTCGCGCCCAGCAGCGCGGCCAGGCCGGTGGTGCCGTTGCCCGCGTTGTTGTTGATGATGACCAGGTCCTTGGCACCTTGTTCGAGCAGGGCGTCGATCAGTTCCATGGGTTGGCCTGCGGTGCCGAAGCCGCCGATCATGATGGTGGCGCCGTCAGGCACATCGGCCAGGGCCTGCGCCGTGTTTGCAACGAGCTTTGAAATCATAGGTATGTCTCAGAGATGGCGTGTGATAATTGTTCTTCAGTCGAACTTATGTTCTCTCGAAGAACATCGTTTCAGGGCTGTGGCGCAGTGTCAAGGCAAGGCGTCCGGTGCTTAAACGGAGCCGCCCGGCCCCGCTCGGGGCGGCTCGATGCCCGCGCAGCGCGGGCCCGAATCCTGGTTGATCGAGTCTATGGTTGAAACCGCAAGTCAGCAGCCCAGCGACAGTTACGTGCAATCCTTCGCGCGCGGCTTGTCGGTTATCCGCGCGTTCGGCCCGCAGCGTCCACAAATGACACTCTCCGAGGTGGCGGCCGCAACGGGGCTCACGCGCGCTGGCGCGCGCCGCATCCTGCTCACGCTCGAGCACCTGGGCTATGTCACGGTCGAAGACCGGCGCTTCACGCTCACGCCGCGCATCCTCGAGCTGGGTTATGCCTATCTCTCGGCCACGCCGTTGTGGAACCTGGCGCTGCCCTACATGGAAGAGGTCGCCGAACTCACGCGCGAATCCTGTTCCGTGTCGGTGCTCGACGGCACCGACATCGTCTATATCCTGCGGCTCTCGACCCACAAGGTCATGACCATCAATCTGGCCGTCGGCAGTCGTCTGCCGGCGTGGGTGACCTCGATGGGCCGTGTGCTGCTGGCGGGCCTGCCGCTGGCCGACCAGGAACGTCTGCTCGACCAGAGCCAGATCCGTGTCTATACCGCCAGCACGCTCACCGACCGCACGGCCTTGCGCGCCGCGCTCGATCAGGTGCGCAGCGACGGCTATGCCTGCGTGGTGCAGGAGCTCGAGCCCGGTCTGGAGTCGGTGGCCGTGCCGATCGTCGACCGGACCGGCCGCGTGATCGCGGCCATGAATGTGAGCGGCCACGTCAATCGCTACTCGCGCGACGAAATGCTGGCGGCATTCCTGCCGCCGCTGCGCGAGGCGGCGCGGCGCGTCAACGACGCCTTGCTGCGCCGCTGAGGCGCGCCGGCGCCGGTTGCGAAGGAACGTGGCCGGTTGCATGCTCAGACCGGCGCCACGCCCAGCGTGGTGCCGCCACACACATACAGCACCTGACCCGTCACGAAGCCGTTCTCGGGCGCCAGGAAGAACATCGCCGCGCGGGCCACGTCTTCGGGTTGGCCCAGGCGCTTGACCACGATGCTGTCGATGATGCGGCGGGTCTGCGGCGCGCCTTCCGGATTGCTCTTGGTGAACAGCTCGGTGGCGATGGGGCCGGGGCCGATGGCGTTGACGGTGATGCCGTCGCCGCCCAGCTCCATGGCCAGGGTGCGCGTCATGCCGATCAGGCCGGCCTTGGTGGCCGAGTACACCACGCGCTCGGGCTTGCCGAGCGCCGCGCGCGACGACATGTTCACGATGCGGCCGAAGCCGGCCTCGCGCATCGCCGGCAGCGCGGCCTGGATCAGGATGAGCGCCGTGCGCAGATGCAGGTTGACCACGTAATCGAGATCGGTGATCGACGCCGTATCGGCGCTGCCCGGGCGGGTCGCGCCGGCGTTGTTCACCAGACCGACGATGGCGTACTGCGCGTTGACTTCACGCGCGACGGCCTCGGTGGCCGCCAGGTCGGTGAGGTCGGCCTGGAACGACACCAGGCCCGCGGGCGCCTGGTCGGGAAGGCGGTAGTCGATATTGACGACGGTATGGCCCGCTTGCAGCAGGGCCTGCGCAATGGCCGCGCCGATCCCGGCGCTTGCGCCGGTCACGAGATAGGCGGTGGGTTTCATGGCGATGCTCCGTTGAGTCGTGGTCGCGTCAGTGGGTAAGGAAACCCCAGGCGAGCACGGCGGTGATGTGCACGATGCCGACCCACACCATCATGATCACGGTGTAGCCCATCACATCGCGCAGCTTGAGCTTGGACAGCGCCAGCGCCGGAAGGATCCAGAAGGGCTGCACGAGATCGTTCCAGGCGTTGCCCAGCATCACGGACATCGTGGTCTGGTTCATGGCGCTGCCGATTTCCTTGGCGGCGTCGATCATGAACGGACCCTGGATGACCCAGTGGCCGCCGGCCGAGGGCGCGAAGAAATTGATGACGAACGAGCTGATGAGGCCCCAGAACGGCAGCGTGGCGGGGGTGGCCACGTCGACGAAAATCGCCGAGATGGTGTTGACCAGGCCCGAGCCGGCCATGATCGCCATGATGCCGGCGTAGAACGGGTATTGCAGGATGATCCCGCCGATGGTCTTGATCCCTTCGTTGAGCTTGGCCACGTAGGCGGCCGGCGTGCCCAGCAGGATGATGCCCAGGAACAGGATGATGAAGTTGATCAGGTTCAGGTCGAGCGACTTGCCGTCCATGAAGTAGAAGACGACATACGCGATGCCCAGCGCGCCGATCAGCATGCTCAGGATGCGGCTATTGTTCAGGCGGCTGGCCAGCGTGTTCTCGGCCGAGGCGTTGTGGCCGGCGGCCGGCGCGTTGTCCTTGTCGATGTTGGGGTCGACTTCGACGACGGTGTCGCCGGCCTTGGGATGCAGCCACGCGTTGAGCAGCGGCAGGGTCACGATGATGACCAGGCTGGTGAGCAGCATCGGCACCGAGAAGATGGTCTCGGACAGCGGGATCACGCCCATTTGCGCCGAGGTCGGGTGACCCGGGGTGGCGACGAGCACCGGAATGCTGGCCGACAGACCGAGCCCGTACATCGTGAAGCCGCTGTAGGCCGACGCGATGATGAGCGGGTAATGCACGCCCTTGACCTTGAGCGCGAGCTTCTTGGCGACCACGCCGCCGATCACGAGGCCGAACCCCCAGTTCAGGTAGCTACCCACGCCGCCCACGAGCGTGGCCACGATGATGGCCGTGCGCGGGTTGTGCACGTGGCTGACGATGCGATCCAGAAAGCGATCGGTCAGCGGCGCGGTGGCCAGCACGTAGCCCATGGCCAGGATCACCGCCATCTGGGTGGTGAAGGCCAGCAGGCTCCAGAAGCCCTTGCCCCACTCGCGCGTGATCGCAGGCAGTGCCTGGCCCTCGACGCCCATCGCAAGCAGGACGGTGAGCAGGGTGAGTGCGATCGCGAAAACGAAGGGGTCGGGCAGATACTTGCGCATCAGCTCCGTGAAGAAAGAAGCGAGTTTGTTCATATTGCCTCCAACAGGCACCCGTCTCTCCGGGGCTCTGTTATTTTGTTGCGCGCGCAACTTGATGGTGCGCGTGTTGAAACGCCGTGCGGCAGGCAGGCCGCGCGGCGCGGTTGAAAATGGTCAGCTGAGTTTCTTGGCGTCGAGCCAGGCCACCAGATCGGCCAGCGCGGTGCTTTTCTCTCGCAGCACGCGCTCGCGCTCTTCGGCGGGCCAGGCATAGAAGCCCTGGCCGGCCTTGGCACCGATCTCGCCGCGTTCGACCTTCTGCGTGAGCAGGTCCGAGGGCGTCGTGCGGTTTTCCAGGTCCTGGTAGAGATAGCTGGCGATGGCGTGGTGAACGTCGATGCCGTTCATGTCGCGCTGGGCGAGCGGGCCGGTGAGCGCCAGCCGGATGCCGAGGCTCCACTTCACCACTTCGTCGATGTCTTCGGCGCTCGCCACGCCCTTTTCGAGCAGCGAGATGGCCTCGCGTGCCAGCGCATGCTGGATGCGGTTGGCGATGAAGCCGGGGATGTCCTGGCGCACCAGCACCGGTTTTTTGCCGCCGGCACGCAGGAAATCCATCACGCGTTCGACGGTGGCCGTCGAGGTCTCGTCGCAGCGCACGACTTCCACGAGCGGGATCACATCCGCCGGCGTGAAAAAGTGGGTGCCGACAAAGCGGTCGCGCCGCGTCACGGACTCGGCAATGGCGTTGATCGACAGGCCGGAGGTGTTGGTGGCGAAGATGGTGTGCGCGGGGCAGAGCGTGTCGAGCCGCGTGAAGATGTCGCGTTTGAGGTCGAGCTTTTCGGGCACGGCCTCGATCACGAGTTCGCTGCCGCAGGCCGCCTCGAGACCGGGGTCCAGGCGGATGCGCCGCAGCGACTCCTGCACCGCGTCGGGCGCGTAGACGCCGAGTTGGCGTTCGATCGTGGCGGTGGCGCGCTCGAGGGCGCCCGCGACCGGATCGATCAGGACCACGTTTACGCCGCGGGAGGCGAAGAGGGCGGCGATGCCGCTGCCCATGGCACCCGCGCCCACGACTGCCAGATTCTGGATGGGAAGATCCATGAAGATGCTCGCTTGCTCGCGGCCCGAGCGCGTGAGGCGGCCCTGAATGGGGGCGTCCGGGCGCGCCGGTCGTCTCTTCCGTGGGTGCCTTTCCGTGCCCTGGGCCAGAAAAATCGTTGTGTTCTATATGCGAACATTTGTGCGTATATAGAATTTTCAGCGATAGTAGCCCAGGATTCCGCCTGCTGGACACCGGCGGGTCGGGCGGGTGTCCACGCTGCGGTCACCGCCACCCGGTGCCGGACGAACCCGCCAGAGTGCACCCAATGAAGGCCAGCGCCCGTGGAGGCGGCCATGACGCAGGCGTGCGGCCATGCTGCGTACACCACCACGGGCCATCGGGCAGGCCGAACGCCGCGCCGGATGGCCCTCGGACCTTGCTCAGCCCGAATTGCGCAGCCCCGCGGCGATCCCGTTGATGGTCAGGTGGATCGCGCGCTGCACGCGCTTGTCGGGCTGGGCATCGGGTTTGGCCTGGGCGGCCCGGTAACGCTTGATCAGTTCGATCTGGAGATAGTTGAGCGGATCGATATAGGCGAAGCGTTCGCGCAGCGAGGCCAGCAGGGCCGGGTTGTCGGCCAGCAGTTCGCGCTGGTTCAGCAAGCGCAGCATCGCAATCGTGCGCGCGTGTTCCTGCGAGATCGCGCCGAAGATGCGTTCGCGCAGCGCGCGCTGCGGCACCAGCTGCGCATAGCGCGCCGCGATCGCCAGGTCGGACTTGGCCAGCACCATCTCGATGTTCGACAGCCAGGTGCGCAGCGCCGGCCACTGGGTGGCCATTTCGCGCAGCTGCGCCAGCCGTCCGCGGCGCGACTTGGCCGCACCGGGCGCGCCGGACTCGAGGTAGGCCTCGATGGCCGAGCCCACGCCGTACCAGCCGGTCAGCATGAGGCGGCATTGCGCCCAAGAAAAGCCCCACGGAATGGCGCGCAGGTCTTCGATGCGCTGGCCTTGTTTGCGCGAGGCCGGACGCGATCCGATGTTCAGCCCGGCGATCTCGCTGATCGGCGTGGCGGCGAAGAAGTAATCGGCGAAGCCCGGCGTGTCGTACACCAGGCCGCGGTAGGTGCGCTGCGCATGTTCGGACATGAAGGCCATGGCGTCGCCGTGGCGCGCCATGTGGGCGTCTTCGGCCTCGGCCGCTTCGGCGTGCGGCGCGAGCGACGACTCGAGGACGGCGGACACCAGCAGCTCGAGATGCCAGCGGCCGATCTCGGCATCCTTGTACTTGCTCTGGATCACCTCGCCCTGTTCGGTGAGGCGGAACTGGCCCGCCACCGTGCCGGGCGGTTGCGCCAGGATGGCGTCGAAGCTCGAGCCGCCGCCGCGTCCCACGGAGCCGCCGCGCCCGTGAAAGAGCCGCAGCCGCACGCCCCGCTTGCGAAACACGTCGACCAGATCGCGCTCGGCCTGATACAGCGACCAGTTCGACGTGAGAAAGCCGCCGTCCTTGTTGCTGTCGGAATAGCCCAGCATCACCTCCTGCGTCTGATCCTGCGCCGCGCGCACGCGGGCCCGCACCTCGGGCAGATCCAGCCACGCCGCCATGATGCCGGCGCCGCGCTGCAGGTCGGGAATGGTTTCGAACAAGGGCACGACCATGAGGCCGTCTTCCGGGCCGATGTCGGTGCCGGCCGGCGCGGTCAGGCCCGCCTCTTTTTGCAGCACGAGCACTTCGAGCAGGTCGCTCAGCGTCTCGGTGTGCGACACGATGGTCTGGCGCACGGCCTGCTTGCCGTAGCGGGCCCGGCCAGCGGCGGCGGCACGCAGAACGGCAAGCTCGCGCGTGGCGATGTCGCCGTAGGTGATCCAGGGGGAGACGAGCGGCCGCGCCTGCGCCAGCTCGGCGCGCAGCAGCCGCACGCGCGCGTCTTCATCCAGCGCCGCGTAATCGACGGGCTCGCCTTCGAACTGCACGCCCGCGCGGCTGAAGAGTTCGGTTAGCACTTCTTCGTGCACGTCGGAGCTCTGGCGCAGATCGACGGTGGCCAGGTGGAAGCCGAACACGTCCAGCGCCTGCCGCAGGCCGGTGAGCCGCAGGCGCGCGATGGGCGCGCCGTGATGGTCGGTGAGCGAATCGGCGATCACGTCGAGATCGCGCGTGACCTCCTGCGGCGTGGTGTAGGGCGGTGCCGCGCGGGTGGCGCGACGGGCCAGATCCTGTCCGGTGAGGTCGCGCGCCGTGGCGGCGAGGCGGGCATAAATGCCGACCAGCGCGCGGCGATAGGGCTCGTCGCGCCGATGCGGGGAGTCATCGCCGCTGGCCTCGGCCAGCTCGTGCAGCGCAGGATTGGCCTGCACCAGCAGCGTCGTGAGCGAGAGCTCGGCGCCCAGCGCATGGACTTCCTGGAGGTAATGCTCGAACAGCACGGTGGCCTGACGCAGCAACGCGCGTTCCAGCGTGCCGGCGTCCACGTTGGGATTGCCGTCGCGATCGCCGCCGATCCAGCTGCCCATGCGCAGGAAAGGCTCGAGCGGCGCGGAGGGGCGGGTGAATTGTGCGGCCGGCTTAGGTGCGGCCGGCTCGCGGCCGAGCAGGCGCGAGACGTCGGCGTAGAGGCGCGGGATTACCTGCAGAAAGGTGCTGCGGTAATAAGAAAGCGCGTTCTCGATCTCGTCGGCCACGGTCAGCCGGGTGTAGCGCAGCATGCGCGTCTGCCACAAGGTGGCCACGCGGCCCAACAGCGCCTGGTCGAGCGCGGCCTGCTCGTCGGCGGTGAGCGGCTGCTCGCGCTGCACCAGCAGCGCGGCGATTTCGCGGTGTTCGTCGAGCGTGCTCTTGCGCTGCACTTCGGTGGGATGCGCCGTGAGCACGGGCATGATGCAGGCCTCGGCCAGCAGCTTGCGGATGCGCGCGGGCGTCACGCCCTGCGACTTGAGCTGCGCGATGGCCTGCGCCACGCTGCCCGTCGCCGGGGCGGGGTCGGCCAGCGCGCGGGCGCGCTGACGGCGATTCTGGTCGCGGTCTTCGGCGATGTTGGACAGGTGCAGAAAATAGCTGAACGCGCGGGCCACCGAGTTGGGATCATCGCCGCGCAACTGGCGCACACGCGCCTGCAGCAGTTTGGCGTCGTCCTGTCTGCCTTCGCGCCGAAAGCGCACCGCGGTGCGGCGCAAGGTTTCGATGGTGTCGAAGACACGTTTGCCGTCGCAGGCCTCGATGACGGTGCCGAGATACCGGCCGAGCAGGCGGATATCGTGGCGGAGGGGTTCAGCGGCATCGGACTGCGTGCGAGTGGCGTTCATCGAGGATCCGTCGAGGAAAGGAAAAAGGGAAAGTGCGTGCGGGGTACGAAAAGAGAATGGCCGATGCGACGATTGTAAGCACCGATCCTGACGCGGCGGCCTGCGGTACAGTCTCGCCATGGCGGCACGCGCCGCAACTTCTTTCCGGTTTTTCCCATGCTGAATCATCAACGACGCGCACTGGTCCTTTTCTCGGGTGGCCAGGACTCCACCACCTGCCTGGCCTGGGCGCTCGACCGCTACGAACACGTCGAAACCGTGGCCTTCGACTACGGTCAGCGGCACCGCATCGAGCTCGACGCGCGTCTGAATGTGCTGCGCGAGGTGCGCGCGCGCTTTCCGCAGTGGGCGGCACGGCTGGGTGAAGACCACCTGCTCGATCTGAGCGTGCTGGGCCAGGTCGGCGACACCGCCATGACCAGCGATCGCGCCATCGAGATGCAGGAAAACGGCTTGCCCAATACCTTCGTGCCGGGCCGCAATCTGCTGTTTCTGACGCTGGCCGCCGCGCTGGGCTACCGCCGTCAGCTCGACGTCCTGGTGGGCGGCATGTGCGAGACCGACTTCTCGGGCTATCCGGATTGTCGTGACGACACGATCAAGGCGCAGCAGGTGGCGCTGAGCCTGGGCCTGGGTTCACGTCTCACGATCGAAACGCCGCTGATGTGGATCGACAAGTCGGAGACTTGGGAGCTGGCCCATCGATTGGGCGGGCCGGCGCTGGTGGATATCGTCGTGGACGAGAGCCACACTTGTTACCTGGGCGAGCGGGGCATGAAGCACCCATGGGGGCATGGCTGCGGTAAATGCCCGGCCTGCGCGCTGCGCAAGGCCGGCTTCGAACGCTGGATCCGCGACAAGGCGGCACAGCAGGCCGACGAGCCGGGGATCTGAATCCCGAGGCTGAGCCCGGGGCCGAGCCCGGGTCAGCGCGACGGCGGCGTGCGGCTGCCGGTGCCGAGTTCGCGTTGCATCAGCACGGTGTCACGCCACTCGCCATGCTTGAACCCGACATCGCGCAGGGTTCCCACGGGATGAAAGCCATGGCGCGCATGCACGGCCAGCGAGGCCGCGTTGCGGCTGTCGCCCACCACCGCCAGCATCTGGCGCCAGCCGCCTTCGGTGCATCGCTCGATCAGCGCGCCGAGCAGCTTGCCGCCGATACCGAGGCCGGCGCGGCCGGCCTGCACATACACCGAGTCTTCCACCGTATGCCGGTAAGCCGGACGCGGACGATACGGCGTGCAATACGCGTAGCCCACCACCACGCCACCGCACTCCGCCGTCAGGTAGGGTAGGCCATGGCCGAGCACCGCCGCGCGGCGCGCGAACATCTCTTCGGCCGAGGGCGGCTCGAGTTCGAAAGAGGCCGTGCCGTGCAGCACATGCTGCGCGTAGATGGCGGCGATGGCCGGAAGGTCGGCGTCGAGGGTGTCACGGATCAGGACCGTGGGGCTCAGGGCAAGAGGCGCATTCATGAGAGCGCGCGCCGATGGGCGCGTCGAAGGGGACTCGGAAAGCCATGCGGTGCACGGCCAGATCGAAGTGTGCGCCGCTGCGCCGAATAAGGGAAGATTTCCGGGTTTATGTTCTGCATAAGGAAATCTTATATATCGCGGGTGCGTCCGCGCTGCGCGGCGGCTAGTCGTTAACCCCCAATGGCGGCGCCGGCTGCTTGCCGTATCATGCGAGCACCTCCGGGCGAGCCGCCATGCGCGCCGCGCGCCGGATCCGGACTACCGGCCACCGCGACGCGCGGGGCCCGCGTCCCGCCGACTTGCCGCACCCCGGGGTCGCTGTCGTTTTCATCCGTTGCGCCGTTGTACGTCGTTCATCACGTAGTACGTTGCTCCATGCCCGCGATCGCGAAACCCTCAGCCGCCCCAGCGAACCCTTCCTTTTCTTTCTCATCCCAGGCCTTCCTGCCCGACACGCCGGAAGCGCTGGCGGCCATTTCGGCGCAGGCCGCCGACTATCCCGCCGGCGTGATCAGCGCGCCGCAGCGGCACGATCGCGGTCTCCTGCTTTGCGCGTTGCGCGGCGTGGTCACCGTGTTGACCGACACCGGCAACTGGGTGGTGGCTCCCGGTCAGGCCCTGTGGCTGCCGGCGGGCGTGCTGCACCAGAAGCGCGGCTGGGACAGCGTGGCGATTCGCGCGCTCTTCATCGATCCGATGCTCGACGGTCTGCCGCGCGCATGTCAGGCGATCCAGGTGTCGCCGCTCCTGCAGGTGCTGATCGTCGAAGCGATCGCGTTGCAGCGCCAGGGCGCGTCGGGGGCACGCGCGGGTCACATCCACGCGCTGATCCTCGACGAGATGCGGCATATCTGCCCGGCCTCGCTGCACGTGCCGCTGCCCGCCGAGCCGCGGCTGCGGCGCATCTGCCAGGCGCTGCTGCGCGATCCGGCCAGCCGCGATGGCCTGGACGCCTGGGCCGCCTACGGCGGCCTGAGCCGGCGCAGTCTCACGCGCATGTTTCGCGCCCATACCGGCGCCAGTTTCAACGAGTGGCGCCAGCGTGTGCTGCTGATGGAAGCCCTCACGCTGCTCTCGCACGGCGCGCCGATCGCCGAGGTGGCGCAGCAGCTCGGTTACGCCAGCCCCGGCGCTTTCGCGACCATGTTCCGGCGCACGCTCGGCGTATCGCCGCGCGACTATTTCCGTTGGCCCGAGGCCCCGGCGGGTGGGCCGGCCGCCAGCCGCGCCGGGCAGGACGCCACGCCCGTGGAGGACGCCGTCATCTTATGATGGGCGTTTTTCCGGCCCGCGCCCGGTGCGTGGCGCCCGATATTCCATGCGCGGACTCAACCTCGATCACTTGCGGGTACTGCTCGACATCATCGAGCTCGGCAGTTTTTCGGCCGCCGCCGAACGCAACGGCCTGAGCCAGCCGGCCGTGAGCCAGCAGGTGCGCACGCTCGAGCGCCGCTACGGGCTGCGGCTGGTCGAGCGGGTGGGCCGGCGCGTGAGCCCGACCGCGGCCGGCGCCGAGCTGGTCGAGCATCTGCGCCGCATCGAGGCGGCCGTGGCCGGTGCCGATCAGGCCATGCAATCGCTGGCCACGGGCGTCTCGGGCCGCGTGCGGCTCGGTACCGGCGCCACGGCGTGTACCTATCTGCTGCCGCAGGCCCTGGCCGGATTGCGTTCGCGCTACCCCGAGCTCGAGGTGGTCGCCAGCGTGGGCAATACCGACGACATTCTGCGCGACGTGGAGCACAACCAGCTCGATCTCGGCCTGGTCACGCTGCCCGCGCCGGGCCGCAATTTCCAGGTGGTGCCGCTGATGGACGACGAGTTCGTGGCGATCTTCCCGGAGGCGACGGAGCCGCTGGCGCGTGTCACGCCCACGGCGCTCACGGCGCAGCCGCTCGTGCTCTTCGAGCCGGGGGCGCGCACGCGTCGCATCGTTGACGATTGGTTCGAGGATGCCGGCGTGGCCGTGCGTCCGGCCACCGAGCTGGGCAGCACCGAGGCGCTCAAGGAGTTCGTGCGTGCGGGGCTGGGCTGCGGCATCGTGCCCCGGCTGGCGGTCACGCGGCCCGGGGATCGGGCGGGACTGCGCGTCCAGACCCTCACGCCCCGGCTGGCGCGCCGGCTCGCCGTGGTGATGCGCCGCGACAAGCCCGTGAGCCGCGCGTTGCGCCAGGTGCTCGACATGTTGCAGGCGCTCTCGGCCGACCGGCCCGCCGCGCTGGCGGGCGCCCGGCGACGTTGATTCTCCCCCAGGGACGGAACGCGGAGGAGGCCCGGCGTGGGCCGGCCCAGCGCGCCGATAACCGTTCCAGCGTATGATTTACCGCTTTGCCGAACCCCTTTCTTTTCGAGAAGGCTATGCCGCACTACCGCTCCCGCACCTCGACCCACGGCCGCAACATGGCTGGCGCCCGCGCCCTCTGGCGTGCCACTGGCATGAAAGACGGCGATTTCGGCAAGCCCATTATTGCGGTCGTGAACTCGTTCACGCAGTTCGTGCCGGGCCACGTGCACCTGCGCGATCTGGGCGCGCTGGTGGCGCGCGAGATCGAAGCGGGCGGTGGTGTCGCCAAAGAATTCAACACGATCGCGGTCGATGACGGCATCGCGATGGGCCACGGCGGCATGCTGTATTCGCTGCCCTCGCGCGAGCTGATCGCCGACTCGGTCGAATACATGGTCAATGCGCACTGCGCCGACGCCATGGTCTGCATCTCGAACTGCGACAAGATCACCCCCGGAATGCTGATGGCCGCGATGCGCCTGAACATCCCGGTCGTGTTCGTGTCGGGCGGTCCGATGGAAGCCGGCAAGGTCATCTCCCCGACCGACGGCAAGGTGATCGCCAAGCTCGATCTGGTCGACGCCATGATCAAGGCCGCCGATCCCAACGTGAGCGACGCCGAAGCCGAGCAGGTCGAGCGCAGTGCTTGCCCGACGTGCGGCTCCTGTTCCGGTATGTTCACGGCCAACTCGATGAACTGCCTGACCGAAGCCATCGGTCTGGCGCTGCCCGGCAACGGCACGATCGTGGCCACGCACGCCTGGCGCAAGGGCCTGTTCGAGCAGGCCGGCCGCCTGATCGTCGATCTGTGCAAGCGCTACTACGAGCAAGAAGACGCGTCGGTCCTGCCGCGCAGCATCGCCACCAAGGCCGCCTTCGAAAACGCCATGACGCTCGACGTCGCGATGGGCGGCTCCACCAACACCGTGCTGCACCTGCTGGCCGCGGCGCAGGAAGCGGGCGTGGACTTCACCATGTCCGACATCGATCGCATTTCGCGCAAGGTGCCGTGCCTGTGCAAGGCCGCGCCGGCCACCGACAAATATCACATCGAAGACGTGCACCGCGCGGGCGGCATCCTCGGCATTCTGGGCGAGCTGGGCCGTGCGGACCTGCTCGACCTGAGCTGCGGCAACGTGCACAGCGGCACGCTGGGTGCGGCCATCAACGCCTGGGACATCGCGGGCGGTGCCGGCGAAGCGGCGCAGAAGTTCTTCCGCGCGGCGCCGGGCGGCGTGCCCACGACCGTGGCGTTCAGCCAGGACAAGACCTTCCTGACGCTCGACATGGACCGCAAGACCGGCTGCATCCGCAGCAAAGAAAACGCCTACTCCAAGGATGGCGGTCTGGCCGTGCTGTACGGCAACCTCGCCGAGAAGGGCTGCATCGTGAAGACCGCCGGCGTCGATGAGTCGCAGTGGGTGTTCACGGGCCGTGCCCGCGTGTTCGAAAGCCAGGAAGACGCCGTCGAAGGCATCCTGAACGACCAGATCGTCGCGGGCGACGTGGTCGTGATCCGCTACGAAGGTCCGAAGGGCGGCCCCGGCATGCAGGAGATGCTCTACCCGACCTCGTACCTGAAGTCCAAGGGCCTGGGCAAGACCTGCGCGCTCTTCACCGATGGCCGTTTCTCCGGCGGTTCGTCGGGTCTCGTGATCGGCCATGCCTCGCCCGAAGCGGCCGAGGGCGGCGCGATCGGCCTGGTCGAAGAAGGCGACACCATCGAGATCGACATCCCCAATCGCCGCATGCATCTGGCGGTGTCGGACGAGACGCTGGCGCAACGCCGTGCCGCCATGCAGGCGCGCGGCGAGGCCGCCTGGCAGCCCATCGACCGCGAACGCGTGGTGTCGCTGGCGCTGCGCGCCTACGCGGCGCTCGCGACCTCGGCCGACCGCGGCGCGGTGCGCGATCTGAGCCAGCTCAAGCGCTGAGCCCGACACGCCTCATGCAATGCAAAACGGTGCGCGAGAGCGCACCGTTTTTTTTGCGCGGCGAATGCGCGCAGCGAATGCCGAACGCGCGGCAGGGGGCGGTCGCGTCAGCGCTCAGGTTGCCGCCCGCCGGGCCTGGGTCTGCGCGCCCAGGCGATGCGCCAACGCCACCAGCGCGTCCAGCGCGGGATGGCCGGGCTGCGGCCGGTACACGAGGGTGATGGGCGCCGTGAGGCGCTCGCGCGCCCGCATGCGGAAATACGCCACGCCGCCGCTGTCTTTGCCGCGCATCGACGCCGGCACGACCGACACGCCGGCGCCCGCCGCCACCAGATTCAGGTTCGTCATCATGCGCTCGACCTCGGCGGCGATGCGCACCTGCAGGCCCAGCTCCGCCAGCCGCGCGAGCAGATCGGCATACATGCCGGGGGCGCCGGGACGACGCACCAGAATGAAGGGCTCATCCGCCACGTGGGCAAGCGCCAGCGTGGGCAGGCGCGCCAGCGGCGCGTCGGCGTCGTAGCCGCGCGCCCGGGGATGATCCAGCGGCAGCGCGAGCAGCATGTCTTCTTCGAGCAGCACATCGCAGCGCAGACCGTCGGGCGCCTGGACGAGCCGGCGCAGCAGGCCGGCGTCGAGCGCACCGGTGCGCACCTGTTCCATGATCTCGGCGGCGTTGTGCTCGCGCACGCTGGTGTGCACGTCGGGATAGGCCTGGCGCTGCGCGCGCAGCAAGCGCGGCGTGAGCGCATGGGCCGAGGCCGAGCTCGTGAAGCCCAGCGTCAGTTCGCCCGCCATGCCGGCGCTCACGCGCCGCATCGTGTCGACCAGCTGCGCCGCGTCGTCCACGAGCCGGCGTGCCAGCGGCAGCAGGCGCTCGCCGGCCGCCGTGAGCGCCACCCCGCGCGGCAGGCGTTCGAACAGCACGCAACCCAGCTCGGCTTCGAGCGCGCGAATCTGCATCGACAGGGGCGGTTGCTGGAGCCCGAGCTTGCCGGCGGCGCGGGTCATGTGGCCGGCGTCGGCGACGGCCAGGAAATAACGGAGATGCCGCAGGTCGGTTGCCATATGTGAAAAATATGTTAAAGGCAGAGTGCATATATTTTACGTTTGCGGCGCACGTGTCTAAGATCGGCGTCATCGGGCCACCCTCGAGCCCGAATCGCGTCAGACGCTGGCGCGTATTCCTGGAGACACCTCATGTCCGCACCCCTGTTCCCGGCGCACCGGCTCGCGCGCGCCCTGGCCTGCTCGTTCATCACCCTGGCGCTGGCGGGGCCCACGCTGGCCGCCGACGCGCCCAAACGCGATAACTTCTATTGGCTCGGCGAATTCAACAAGGCATCGACCGTGATGACCGTGGAGCAGGGCATCATGCCGCAGGCGCTGGGCGTAAAGACGGCGCAGGCGGTGGCCAAGGTCATCGCCGATGGCGATCAGCCGGGCGGCAAGCGGCCGGGCGATTACCTGCAGGTCGAGCCTCTGATCACCAAGATCGCCGGTCCCGACGCCACGCGCATGCACTCCGGCCGCAGCCGCCAGGACATCCTCGCCACCACGCGGCGCGTGATGCTGCGTGACCGTCTGCTCGATCTGTATGACGCGCTCAACGAAACAAACGCCCGCTTCAACACGCTGGCCGCGCGTTATGCGGATGTCATCGTGCCGGCCTACACCAACGGCGTGCAGGCGCAGCCCACCACCTATGGTCACTATCTGCTGGGGTATTCGGCGGTGCTGTCGCGCGATGCGGAGCGGGTGCGCGAGGCCTATGCCCGCCTGAACCTCAGCCCCATGGGCTCGGCGGCGCTGGGTACGTCGAGCTTCCCGGTGGACCGCAAGCGTCTGGCCGATCTGCTCGGCTTCGACGGGGTGGCGGAAAACTCCTACGACGCCAATCAGCTGGCGCAGATCGATATCGGCGCCGAAGCCGCGATGCTGGCGAGCACGATGGCGCTCACCGTGGGTGCCTTCGTCCAGGACGTGCATACGCAATATCACCAGACCAAGCCCTGGCTGATGCTGCAGGAGGGCAAGCTCACCGGCACCAGCAGCATCATGCCGCAGAAGCGCAATCCCTACGCGCTGAACGTCACGCGTCTGCAGGCGAGCGATACCGTGGGCCAGGCCATCACGGCCGTGATGGTGGCGCACAACGTCACGCCCGGCATGCCGGACTACAAGCGCGAACAGGCACAGGATGCCGTGATCGGCGCCACCGACATGTACCGCAAGCTGTCGGCGATGCTCGATGGCCTGGTGCTCAACCCCGAGCGCGCGCTGGCCGAGGTCAACGCCGAATACTCCACGACCACCGAGCTCGCCGATGAGCTGCAGCGCAAGGCCGACGTGCCGTTCCGCGTGGGGCATCACTTCGCGTCGGAGCTGGTGAGCTATGGCCGCGCGAATGATCTCAAGCCGGCCGATCTGCCGATGGATCAGGTGCAGCGCATCTACACGGAATCCGCGAAGTCATTCGGCATCGACAACGCGAAGCTGCCGCTCACCGAAGCGCAGTTCCGCGAATCGCTGTCGGCCCGCAACATGGTGAACGCCAGCCTGGGCCTGGGTGGCCCGCAGCCGGCGGAAGTGGCGCGCATGCAGAAGGCCGCCGAGGCGCGCCTGGCCTCGGATCGCCAGTGGAGCAAAGACGCCCGTGCGCGCCTGGACGCGGCGCAGAAGCGGCTGGACGACGCGTTCGCGAAGCTGGCTCAGGCGCGCTGAATCCGGCTTGCCGCCCGATCGGACGGGCGGGGCAAAACAACAACGGGACCCGCGGGTCCCGTCGTTGTTGCTGCCCGGGTGTCAGCCGAAGATCTGCTCCATCTCGCGCCGATAGCGCGCCGCGCGGCTTTCTTCGTCGCTGGCCACGTCGCTCCAGCGGATCGGCTGCGACTGGCGCACCGCGCGCTTGAGCGTGACACCTTGCGCGAGGCCGAGCGGCAGGTAGGCGTCGGCCACGGACTGGCGTGCCGGCATGAGCTTGCCATAAACGGTGTAGCCGCCTTCGCCGTCGATCTCCTGGCCGGCCTCCATGTCGCGCTTGGCAGTGGCGATCACGTCGGCATGCCAGGCCGTGGGCGAGCCGGTCGGCTCGCGGCGCAGCCCGACGCTCGCCACGCTCATGCCCAGCTCCAGGCCGATCAGGTGATAAGGCTTGTACATGGCGGCGTAATTGCCGCTCGGGTCGGTCACCATGCCGTACTCCTTGAAGCAGCGGCGCACGAAATCGCTGTCGGCCGCCACGGTGACATACACACCCCAGCGCAGATCGCGAAACACCGGCCGGCCGTCGCGCTCGAGCGAGCTCACGACTTCGACCTGCCCGCGATGATGCAGCATGCCGCCGTCTTCGCGCGGCCGCAGCACGCGGGCGAGATCGTCGGTGCCGCAGGCGGGAAAGTGCAGGCCCGAGGGCGAGGGCGTGAGGCCGGTGGCGTTGCAGGTGCTCGCCATCTCGAACGCGCTCTTGGTGCCGTCGAGAAAGCTGTTGAACATCTGGGCGTCGAAGTCGCCCGCCGCGACCATCTCGTCGGTGAAGCCGTAGTACGGCCAGACCGTATCGGGCGTGGAGGTATGGAATTCGGGCAGGTACTTGGTGCCCTTGCCTGCCGCGATCACCTCGAAGCCGCTGGCGCGGGCCCAGTCGACCATCTCGCAGATCAGCGCGGGCTGGTCGCCGTAGGCCAGGGAGTACACCAGGCCGGCCTCGCGCGCGCGCCGCGCCATCAACGGCCCGACGAGCGCGTCGGCCGACATATTGGCCATGATGATGTGCTTGCCGTGCTCGACGCAGGCCTGTGCGTGGGCGATGCCGGCGGCGGCACCGGCGCTGGCGTCGATCACGATCTCGACGTCGGGGTCGGCGATGGTGGCGGCAGCGTCGTCGCAGCAATAGACTTTGCCGCTCTTGTAGGCCTGGTGGATGCTGTCGGCGCTGAGTGCCTGCGCCGGCCAGCCCGCCCGGGTGAGCGCGCCGCGGGCATGGACGGGATCGTCGTCGACCACCGCCACCAGCCGCAGGCCCGCCGTGCGCTGCGCCTGGGACAGAAACATGGAAGCGAACTTGCCGGTGCCGATCAGCGCCACCCGCAAGGGTTTGCCGTCGGCCTCGCGTTGCTTGAGCAGGCGATGCAGATTCATGAAAAGCTCCTGGCCATCTGGCGGGCGCGTGAGGCGCCGCCGTGTCGTTCAGGATAGCCCTAAATCATGACCGCCGGCAGAGGGGTCAGGCGTCGGCCCGGTAGAGTTCGCCCGCCAGCACGTTGCGCCAGTTCTGCCAGTTCAGGCGCGGGCGGTCGGTCACGTGGCGGTTGTAGGGTGCGTCGTACAGAATATGGCGCCAGGCGGGGCGCACCAGCCCCGAGATGGCGGGCCGGTCGTCGATCAGCAGGTCGGCGTTCACGAGCGTCTTGTCGCGCGTGAGGATGAGCCGCTCGGTGGCGGCGCGGCCCAGGTGGCGTTCGATCCAGAGATACTTTTCGGCCACGCAGTTTTCGAACTGGCGCAGCGGCGACGAGCAGATGCCCACCTGCAGCCCGAGCGCATTCAGATCGCGCCAGGCCTCGATGGCGCCGGGCACGGGCGGCAGGTTGCGGATGAAGCCGGGCGCGGTGTAGATCGCCTCGGCCTTGGCGCGCAGCTCGGGCGGGTAGTCTTCGAGGATATGGAACGACTTGCGGTCTTCGAACGCGATCGGCGGGATGTCGGGGTGGCGTTCACGCCAGGCGGCGATGAACGCGTGTTCGAAATCGGCGAGGACGCCGTCTTGATCGAGCAGAATCAGCATGGCGGCCGCTGCGAAAGAGGAGGTGCCAGGATTGTGCCACGGGGCGCGGCGCGCGGCCGGCGGTTCAGTCCGGGATGCCAGACCCGCTCTGGGCGATCACGTGATACCGCGCGCCACCCCCCGGCTCGGAACGCACGAGCACACAGCGGTCGTAGCGCCACACGAGCGGGGTGGGCGGCGAAGGGGGCGCTACGCGCGTGTCTCGCAACAGCGTGACGTGCGGACGAAACGGCTGAGCCGGCACCGGCCAGCCCAGGTCGCCGAGCGCCTGCCAGAGCTTGTCGTGCAGGCTGTTGAGCGCGCCATCGGCGGCGTCGGGGCCGGCCCACACCACGGAGGCGCGTTCGAAGCGGCCGTACTGACTCAGCTGAATCTCTCCCGGCGGCACGTGCAAGGCGCCGGTGAGGGCAGCCAGCGGCGCGATGCGCGCCGGCTCGACGGCGCCCAGGAAGGCAAGGGTGAGATGCAGGGTGTCGGGCCGCATCCGGCGCCCACCGCAGTGGGCGTGGGCCGCTGCGGTCCAGCCGGTATCCAGTGCCTGCGCCACCTCGGGGGCGGGCCACAGGGCAAAGAAGAGACGGGCGGCGGGCGGGTTCATGCAAGCATTATGAACCTGCCCACCTCGGCGGCCCCGCCTCGCCGGCCGCGCCTCGGCGGCCCCGCCTCGCCGGCCGCGCCTCGGCGGCCCCGCCTCGCCGGCCGCGCCTAGCCAGCCGCGCCTTGCCGGCCGCACTCAGCGTCGCGCGAGGCGGGTGTCGCCGGCGACTTGCGCCTGCGGTTGCCGGGCGGCCGGGGTGTCGGCCGGCGTGTCGCCGGTGCGGGCCTGCGGCGTGGCGCCGGGCAGCGGCGTGTCCCAGCCGCCACCCAGGGCGCGTACCAGCGCCACCGCGGAACGGGCGCGTTCGCCGCTCAACTGCACCGACACGCGTTGCTGCGTGAGCACCGTGCGGTCGGCCTCGATCACGTCGAGATAGCTGATCGAGCCCTCGCGATACTGCGTGCGCGAGATGCGTGCGGCGCGCGCGGCCGAATCCACCGCGCTGTCCTGCACACGCGTCTGGTCCGCGAGGATGCGCAGGTTGGCGAGGTTGTCTTCGACTTCGCGGAAGGCGTTGAGCACGGTCTGGCGATACTGCGCCACGTCTTCCTCGTAGACCGCGCGGGCGCGGTCCACGCCGGCCTGACGTCGGCCGCCATCGAAGATCGGCACCGACAGCGCCGCGCCCACCAGCGGGCCCAGCAGGAAGGTGCGCGACGACCACTCGAACAGATTGCCCAGCGACGACGACTCGTAGCCAAACGCGCCGGTGATATCCAGCCGCGGGAAGAACGCCGACTTGGCCACGCCGATGCGGGCGTTGGCGGCGGCCATGGCGCGTTCGGCCGCGGCGATGTCGGGACGGCGCTCGAGCAAGGTGGACGGCAGGCCCGCGGGGATCTGCACCAGCACCGGGGCGAGCGGCAGCGCCGGCATCGTGAACTCGGCGGGCGTCTTGCCCAGCAGTACGGCCAGCGCGTGCTCGGCCACCGCGCGCTGGCGATCCACGCCCAGCGACTGCGATTGCGCGGACGCGAGCTCGGACTTGGCGCGCGCCAGGTCGAGCTCGCTGATGTCGCCCGCGTCGTAGCGGCGCTGAATCAGTTGCAGGCTCTCTTCACGCAGGCTCACGGTCTGGCGGAACAGCCGGGATTCGGCGTCGAACTCGCGCACCTGAAAGTAGGCCTGGGCCACGTCGGCCTGCAGCGCGAGCAGCACCGAGCGATACAGCGCTTCGCTCGCCTGGGCGTCGGCGCTAGCGGCCTCGACATTGCGCGACACGCGCCCGAACAGATCCGCCTCGTAGGCCACCGACGCCTGTCCGCGCCAGAGGGTGTTGGCCGACGACGGCGCGTCATCGGCCAGGCCCTGCGAGGCCGGGGAGGGCCGTTGGCGGGTGGGGCCGAAGCCCGCATCCACGCGCGGGAAATAGTCGGACCGCGCATCGCGTTGCAGCGCGCGGGCCTGCTGCAGACGCGCGACGGCGGCCTGCAGATTCTGGTTGGCCTGCAGCGCCTCGGCTTCCAGCGCATCGAGCGCGGGGTCGCCGAAGATCTTCCACCATTCGCCGCGCAGCGCATCCTCGGACGGCGTGGCCGCCTTCCAGGTGCCGGCTTCGTGGGCGGGCAGGTTGGCGGGCGTGGTGACGCCCGCTTCTTTGTACGCGGCGGGCGTGGCCACCGCGGGTTTTTCGTAGTCCGGTCCTACCGCGCACCCCGCCAGAACCAGCAGGGAGAACAAGAGGGCGGAGCCACGCACATAGCGTTGTTTCATGGTCAGACTCCGGGAATCAATGGCTGTGGCCGGGTTCGTGGGACACGTGCAGCGGACCCTCGTGTTGCGAGGCCGAATGCAGCTTGCGCTTGCTCAGGTTGCGCAGCACCACGTAGAACACCGGCGTCAGGAACAGGCCGAACAGCGTCACGCCCAGCATGCCGAAGAACACGGCCACACCCATGGCGTAGCGCATCTCGGCGCCGGCGCCGGTGGCGAGCACCAGCGGCACCACACCCATGATGAACGCGATGGACGTCATCAGGATGGGGCGCAGGCGCAGGCGGCTGGCCTCGATGGCGGCCTCGCGCGGCGTGGCGCCCTGCATTTCGAGCTCGCGGGCGAACTCCACGATCAGGATCGCGTTCTTCGCGGATAGCCCCACCAGCACCATCAGGCCGATCTGCGTGAAGATGTTGTTGTCGTTGCCGGTCAGGTACACCCCGGCCAGCGCGGCGAGCACGCTCATGGGCACGATCAGGATCACGGCCAGCGGCAGCGTCAGGCTTTCGTACAGCGCGGCCAGCACCAGGAACACGAGCAGCACGCTGATCGGGAACACCCACACACCGGCGTTACCGGCCAGGATCTGCTGGTAGGTCAGGTCGGTCCACTCGAACTTCATGCCACGCGGCAGCGTTTCGGCGGCCACGCGTTCGGCGGCTGCCTGAGCCTGGTTGGTGGAATAGCCGGGCGCGGGTCCGCCGTTGATGTCGGCGGCCGTATAGCCGTTGTAGCGCACCACCTGCTCGGGCCCGAAGGTCTGGTTGACCTTGACCAGCGACGACAGCGGCACCATCTCGCCGGCTGCGTTGCGCGTCTTGAGTTGCAGGATGTCTTCGGGATGCGAACGGAACTGCGCATCGGCCTGGGCACGCACCTGGAACACGCGGCCGAAGCGATTGAAGTCGTTCACATACATCGAGCCCAGATAAATCTGCATGGTGTCGAAGACTTCGGTCACCGGCACGCCGAGCTGCTTGGCCTTGACGCGGTCGAGATCCACGTCGAGCTGCGGCACGTTGATCTGGAAGTTCGAGAAGCCCGGGCCGAGTTCGGGCGTCTGCGCGGCCTTGGCGAGGAAGGCCTGGGTGGCCTGGTCCAGCGCTTCGTAACCGAGCGCGGCCCGATCCTCGATCTGCAGCTTGAAGCCGCCGAGCGTGCCCAGCCCCAGCACCGGCGGGGGCGGGAACACGGCCACGAACGAGTCCTTGATGCTGCCGAACTTCTGATTCAGGCTCGCCGCGATGGCGTCGCCCGACAGGGCCGCATCCTTGCGTTCGCCGAAGGGCTTGAGCGTGACGAACACGATGCCGGCGCTCGAGCTATTGGTGAAGCCGTTGATCGACAGGCCGGGGAAGGCGATGGCGCTCTGCACGCCGGGCTCGTTCAGCGCGATTTCCGACATGCGGCGGATCACCGACTCGGTACGGTCGAGCGAGGCGCCGTTGGGCAGTTGCGCAAAGCCGATCAGGTATTGCTTGTCCTGCGCGGGCACGAAGCCGCCGGGCACCAGATACGAGATGCCCACGGTCGCGCCCAGCAGCACGGCGTAGACCAGCATGGCCGAGCTCTTGCGGCGGATCACGCCCGTCACGCCGGTGGCGTAGCGGTCGGAACCGCGCGAGAACATCCGGTTGAACCAGGCAAAGAAGCGGCCGAACACTTTGTTCATGCCACGCGTCAGCCAGTCGGGCTTCTCGCCGTGGCCCTTGAGCAGCAGTGCCGACAGCGCGGGCGAGAGCGTGAGCGAGTTGAAGGCCGAGATCACCGTCGAAATGGCGATGGTCATGGCGAACTGCTTGTAGAACTGGCCCGACAGGCCGGTCATGAAGGCCAGCGGCACGAACACCGCGCACAGCGTGAGCGCAATCGCGATGATGGGGCCGCTCACCTCGCGCATGGCGCGATAGGTGGCGTCGCGGGGACTGAGGCCGGCCGCGATATTGCGTTCGACGTTTTCCACCACCACGATCGCATCGTCCACCACGATGCCGATGGCCAGCACCATGCCGAACAGCGACAGCGCGTTGATGGAATAGCCGAACATCAGCAGGAACGCGAAGGTCCCGATGATGGACACCGGCACCGCGAGCAGCGGAATGATCGACGCGCGCCAGGTCTGCAGGAACAGAATCACGACCAGCACGACGAGCGCGATGGCTTCCAGCAGCGTGTGCACCACGGCCTCGATACTGGACTTCACGAACTGGGTCGGGTCGTATTCGATGCGGTATTCCACGCCGGGCGGGAAGTCCTGCGACAGCTCCTGCATCGCGGCGCGCACCTGCGTCGCCACGTCGAGCGCGTTCGAGCCGGGCGACTGCATGATGCCCATGCCCACCGCCGGCTTGTTGTCGAGCAGCGAACGCAGCCCGTACTCCTGGGCGTCGAGCTCCACGCGGGCCACGTCCGACAGATGCGTCACGCCGCCGTCGGGCGAGGTCTTCAGGATGATGTCGCGAAACTCTTCTTCGGTCTGCAGGCGGCCGCGCGCATTCACGTTGAGCTGCAGCGGCACGTCGCCCACCGTGGGCGAGGCGCCGATCACGCCGGCCGCGACCTGCACGTTCTGTTCGCGGATCGCATTGACCACTTCGGTCGCGGTCATGCCGCGCTGCGCGATCTTCTGCGGATCGAGCCATACGCGCATCGAGTAGTTACCGGCGCCCCACACCGTGACCTCGCCCACGCCGTTGATGCGTGCGAGGCGATCCTTCACGTTGATGATGGAATAGTTGCGCAGATAGGTGATGTCGTAGCGATCGTTGGGCGAGATCAGATGCACCACGAGGGTCAGCGTGGGCGAGCTCTTGGCGGTCGTGACGCCCAGGCGCTGCACGTCGGGCGGCAGGCGCGGTAACGCCTGCGACACGCGGTTCTGCACCAGCTGCTGCGCCTTGTCGGGGTCGATCCCGAGCTTGAAGTTGATCGTGAGCGTGAGGTTGCCGTCGCTATTGGCCTGCGACTGCATGTACAGCATGTCCTCGACGCCGTTGATCGCCTCTTCGAGCGGCGAGGCCACGGTTTCGGCGATCACCTTGGGGTTGGCGCCGGGATACTGAGCCCGCACCACCACCGATGGCGGCACCACCTCGGGGTATTCGGAGATGGGAAGCTGGAACATGGCCAGGAGCCCGCCCAGCAAGACCAGCACCGATAACACGCCCGCGAAAATGGGGCGGTCGATGAAGAATTTGGAGATGTTCATTGTTGTTCCGTACGGAAGTACGTCCGCTTTTTCTTATTGCAGCGTGGCCTGCGCGGTCTTGACGGCCGCGGGCGCGGTATCCATCGACACCAGGTTGGGCGAGACCTGCTCGCCAGGGCGCACGCGCTGCAGACCATTGACCACGATGCGTTCGCCCGCCTCGAGGCCCTTTTCGACGACGCGCAGCGGGCCGACATTCGCGCCCAGCGTCACTTCGCGGTAGGCCGCCTGGTTCTTGTCGTCCACGACCAGCACGTAACGCTTGTTCTGGTCCGTGCCGACCGCACGCTCGTCGACCAGGACGGCGTCGCGCGGTGCACCCCCGCCCAGCCGCACGCGGGCATAGAGGCCGGGCAGCAGGCTGCCATCGGTGTTGGCGAACACCGCACGCACGCGGATCGTGCCCGAGGTGGTATCCAGGCGGTTGTCGATCGATTGCACGCGGCCCTCACGGGAGTACGCGTCTTCGTTGGCCAGGCCGAGTTGCACCGGCACGTCGGTGCCCGCGGCGCGAGCCGGGTTCACGTACTTGAGGAAGGTTTGTTCGTCCACGTCGAACGAGGCGTACATCTCGGCCACCGACACCAGGGTGGTCAGCGCCACCGACTGGGCGCCCGCGTTGACCACGTTGCCCACCGTGACCTCGGCGCGCGAGACGCGGCCGTCGACCGGTGCCTCGATGCGCGTGTAGCCCAGATTGAGCTTGGCCGACTCGAGCGCGGCCTGCGCGCCCTGCAGATTGGCGGCGGCTTCGCGCGCGGCATTCTGTTTTTCTTCGAGGTCGCGCTTGGCGATGGCGTTTTCGGTGATCAGACGCTGACCGCGGGCCAGGTCGGAGGCGGTGTACGAGACGCGGGCGCGGGCGGCGGCCAGCGCGGCCTGGGCGCGGTCGACCTCGGCGGCGTACGGACGCGGGTCGATCGTGAACAATACGTCACCCTTTTTGACCAGCTGGCCGTCCTTGAAATGGACCTGCGTGAGCGTGCCGGAGACGAGAGGGCGGATATCGACCCGGTCGATCGCCTCGAGGCGGCCGGAATAGCGCTGCCAGTCGACGATGGAGCGCGTGAAGGCGGGGGCCACGTCGACCGGCGGCGCGCTGGGCGCGCCCTGGGCCTGGGCGGTGGCGCCGCCGTGCGGGCCGGGGTTCCACAGATAAAAGCCGGCGCCGGCGACGAGGGCGGCGGCGAGCGACAATACGGCGATACGATGGCGCGAAACCGTCATGGTTCTTCCTTGGATGCAGATAGGGGGGATCGGGGAGAGGCCGGCTGTCTGCGCGGGGAGGGTGCGCAAGGCGGGGGGTGAAAATCCGGTCTGGCCGATACAGATGGCCGAATTCTGTGCCTTTTGACGGTTAGAATAAACAATCCTATTTCGGCAATACTGTTCGTTCCAGCCGTACAATTCGGACCGATTCCGGGTTATGCTGCGCACACGTCTGTCATTCAGGACACAGGACCATGGACCGATTTCAAGCCATGCAGGTGTTTGTGCGGGTGGTCGAAGCCAATAGCTTCACCCGGGCCGCCGACATCCTGGCGCTGCCGCGCACCACGGTGACCACCATCATCCAGAACCTGGAACGGCACCTGGGCGTGCGTCTGCTCAACCGCACCACCCGCCGTATCAGCCTCACGCCCGATGGCGCGGCCTACTACAAACATTCCACCCGCATCCTGGCCGAGGTCGAGGAGACCGAAGCCTGCTTCCAGGACGCCGCGTTGCGCCCGCAGGGGCGTCTGCGCATCGACGTGCCGGCTTGTATCGGGCGCCTGGTGCTGATTCCCGCGCTCTGCGAGTTCCACCAGCGCTACCCCGACGTGGAGCTGGTGATCGGCATGGGCGAACGCCGCGTCGATCTGGTGCAGGAGGCGGTCGACTGCGTGATCCGTTCGGGGCCGCTGGAGGATTCCAGCCTGGTCGCGCGCCGCATCGGCACCTTCCAGACCCTGACCTGCGCCGCGCCTTCCTATCTCGAGCGTGAAGGCGTGCCGCACACGCTGGCCGACCTCGAGCGCCATTACGCCGTGCATTACTTCGGGACGGGCGGCCGCAACTGCAGCTGGGACTTCGTGGTCGACGGCAAGGAGCAGACGGTCGACGTGCCGGGCATCGTGTCGGTCAACGACCTGAGCGCGCACGTCGCGTGCGGCGTGCAGGGCTTCGGCCTGATCCAGACCGCGCGCTACATTGCGCTGCCGCATCTGCAATCGGGCGAGCTGGTCGAGGTGCTGCCGCAATGGAAGCCCTCGCCGGTGCCGATTTCGCTGCTGTATCTGCAGAGCCGCCAGCTGTCGCCCAAGGTGCGCGTGTTTTCCGACTGGGTGGCCGAGCTGTTCGCGCGCTGCCCGCTCTTGAGCGGCCGCGACGAAAACGACGCCGATTACGGCGCCTGCGGCATGGCCGTGCAGCAGCCCGAGCTCTCGCCCGAGGCGGCCCAGGCCACGCGTCACCGGGTGCCCCTGGAAGCACCCGAGTTCGTGATGTAAGCGGCAAGGGGCGGCGCCACGCCGCCCCATTCATGCGAGGGGCGGAAAACCTGTCTGCAAAAGTGGGTATATTGCGGGAGTTCCCACCGACTTTCGAGTGAGCCGCCCCGCCCATGCAGCCTGTACTACCCGCATTCCTGATTGCCCGCTGGCTGTTGCTCCTGGTGCTGTTGGCAGGTATTTATTTCCTGTCGGGCTTTCTGGTGCCGGCGCTCGCGGCGCTCATCATCGGGCTGGCCACCTGGCCGCTCTATCGGCGACTCCTGAATTTCTGTGGCGGCCGCAACATCATGGCGGCCACGCTGGCGCTGCTGACGGTGATCCTCGTGCTGATCGTGCCGCTGTCGTTCGCGCTGTCGTACGCCATCCAGGAAGCGAGCAATTTCGTCGGCTGGGCGCTGGCCGCCAACAAGCATGGCGTAGCGGTACCGCTCTGGATCAGCTCGCTGCCCGTGGTGGGCGAGCGCCTCTCCATCTATTGGCAGACGTATCTGGGCGAGCCCCACGCGCTGGGCGCCCTGGTCGAGATGGTCTCCGGCCAGCATCTGGGCAACATCTACCGCATGGTGCTGTCGGCCACGGGCAATGTGTTCCAGCTCCTGCTGACCGTGCTCTTCATGCTGATCACGCTGTTCTTCGTCTACAAAGACGGCAACCGCATGGTGGGCCAGCTCGACATCCTGGGCGAACGCATCCTGCCCGCGCGCTGGCAGCGTTTCTCGCGCGTGGTGCCGGCCACGGTCAGCTCCACCGTGACGGGCATGACCTTGATCGCGTTGGGCGAAGGCGTCGTGCTGGGTCTGGCCTATTGGGTGGTGGGCGTGCCGTCGCCGGTGCTGCTGGGCGCGATCACCGGCTTCATGGCGCTGATCCCGGGCGGCGCGCCGCTCTCGTTCACGCTGGTGTCGCTGTATCTCGTGGGCTCCAATCAGGTGGTCGAGGGCATCGGCCTGTTTCTGTGGGGCACGATCGAACTCTTCATCGTCGACAAGACCCTGCGTCCGCGCCTGGTGGGCGGGCCGGTCAAGCTGCCGTTCCTGCCGACCTTCTTCGGCCTGGTCGGCGGCGTCAAGACCATGGGCATCGTGGGGCTCTTCGTGGGTCCGGTGCTGATGGCGCTGCTGGTGGCGATCTGGCGCGAGTGGGTACATAACGTCGAGACCCAGCGCGACCACGATCGTCTGCCCGACGAACGCACGCGCGAGCTCGCTGCCGCCGAGGCCGACACGCACCGCTGAGCGCGGCGCATCTTCCCGTCAAAGGAGTATGCTAGTGCGTCCTCGCGCCGGGGTACCGCACTGTGACCCGCCGGCCGATGACGCCGTGGCCGCGCGGCGTTGCGCGCCGCCACCTTTGCCCGTAGAGAGGAATAAGATGTCTGCGCCTTCGGTTGCCGAGCTGGTCGCCACCTTGCGTGAGCAGGGTTTCGTGATCGTGCGCAACTTTGCGTCTCCCCCGCAACGCCTCGATCTGCTCGCCGCCGCGCAGCACGACCTCGAACACGCGGTGGCCCCCATCGAATACGAAGCCGACCTGCAATACCCGGGCGCGCCGACCTCGCGCGAATCCGAAGGCGGCCTCACGGTACGCCGGCTGCTCAACGCCTACGGCCGCGGCCCGATGTTCCAGGCCTGGGCCACGGATCCCCGCATCGCCGCCTTGCTGCGCAACTACTACGAAGGCGACACGCCGGTGCTCTCGACGGTGCATCACAACTGCGTGATGACCAAGCACCCCGCCTTCGGCAGCCTGACCGGCTGGCACCAGGACATCCGCTACTGGTCGTTTTCCGACACCGATCTCGTGTCCTGTTGGCTGGCGCTGGGCCGCGAGTTCGCCGACAACGGCGCGCTGTACTTCATCCCGGGTTCGCATCGCGCGGCGTTCGGCCCCGAGTGCTTCGACGAACACAAGTTCTTCCGTGCCGATCTGCCTGCCAACCAGGAGTGGATCGCGCGCGCGGTCTGCCCCGAGCTGGCGCCGGGCGACGTGGTGTTCTTTCATTGCCGCACGCTGCACGCGGCGCAGCAGAACGCCACCGGCAGCGTCAAGATGTCGCTGGTCCACACGTATCATCCCGAGCATATCCATCCCTTGCCGGGCACCCGTTCGGCCAGCGCGCCGGGTGTGCCGCTGCGCTGAGCGGTTGCGCCAGGTCATGGTCCGGCGTGTCCGGACGCGCCGCGGTTTCGAGAGGAGCGTCGCATGAACCCCGCCGTACCTCCCGCGGTGCCGCCCGCCGCACCGTCCGCCGCACCGCCCCTCACCGGGGCTTCATCGTCCGCGCCAGCGGCGCCGGCCGGCTGGCGCGCCCGTCTCGCGGCGGGCGCCCATGCTGTCGTGGCGCTGCTGGTCGCGATCAACGGCGCGCTGTTCGTGGCGCCGCTGCTGCGCCGCGCCGGCTCCGGCGAGGCTAGCGTCTGGGCGGCGCTGGACACCTGGCGCGACACCATCGACGCCATCGGGGTCCTCGAGTTGCCCCGCCTGGTGTTGGGCGCGGGCGTGCTGCTGATGGCGGTAGGGTTGCTGCTGCGGGCGCGGGTCGCGTGGGCATTCTCGCTCGCGCTGCTGCTCACCGTGGCGCTGTTCGTGTATCTGGGCGCCGCCGGCCTGCATCGCGCCGCGCTGTTGAGCTACACGCTGCTGGTGGTCGTGCTGCTGTGCGCGTCCTGGCGCCAGTTCGACCGCGCCAGCCTGGCGGCGGGCAGTCTCTTCGCGCTGGTCAGCGTGGGGTCGCTACTGCTCTACGCGGTGTTCGGGGCGTTGTATCTCGGCGCGGAGTTCGTGCCCGCCTTGACCGATCTGCCGCAAGCCCTCTATTTTGCGGTGGTGACCATGGCCACGGTCGGCTATGGCGACATCGTGCCGCACTCGACCGCGGCGCGCTTTTTCACGGTGTCCATCATCATCCTGGGCATCACGGTGTTCGCCACCGCGGTCAGCGCGGTGATCGGCCCCATCATCGGGGGCAGTCTCAAACGATTGGTCCGAGGCCGGATTTCACACGCCATGCGCAAGAACCATGTGATCATCGCCGGTGCCACGCCGCTGGCACAAAGCGTGTATCAGGGCATGCGCGGCCGCGATTTCCCGGTGACGGTGATCGTGCCGCCCGGCGTGCCGCATGAATTTCCGGCGGATGCCGACCTCATCATCGACGATCCTTCCAGCGCGACGGTCCTGGCCACTGCCGGCGCCGCGCGTGCGCGCTTCATTCTCGCGCTGCGCGACGACGATGCCGACAACGCCTTCATCGTGCTGGCCGCCAAGGAAGTGGCCGGCCCGGACACCAAGACGGTGGCGATGGTCAGCGCCAGCAAGCATCTGCAGAAGATGCGCCGCGTGCAACCCGACATGGTGTTCTCGCTGCAGTTGCTCGGCAGCGAGCTGCTGGCGCGCACGCTCACCGGCGAGCCCATCGACCATCGGCTCGTGACGGACCTGTTCTTCGCGCAGACGGCGTCGCAGGATGCGGCGCCGCAGACCTGAACGGCGCGGATTCCGGCCGGCTGGGCGCGCGGGGGTGCTTCCGACAGAGGCAGGTCGAGCCGCGGACGGGGCGCAGCAGGACGCTATAGGGCAGAGATCGGCCGTATATAGGCCGAGCGGGCACGGCGAATGGGCGATAAGCTATGCGGCGGGAAACGGTTCGGCACCTGCCGCCAGGCCGTCATACCCGTCCAACGCCTGAGCGCCGATCCACTCTTCCACGGGAAATACATGACCGAAGCCACCATCATCCAAGCCGTCACCTTGCCCCGCGTGCAGGCCCTTCTGCAAGAGCAGGGCTATCGCGTCACCGTGTCCGAACAGAACGGTCTGTCCCAACTGCTGAGTGCCTCGCAGGGCATCGGTTTCTCGCTGCGCTTCGGCAATCCGGCCCAGACCCAGGGTGAATTCGTCGACTACACCTTCAGCTGCGCGCTGCGCGTGCAGGGCGATCTGCCGGCGGGTCTCGCGGATAGCTGGAATGCGGGCAAGCGCTTCGCCCGCCTGAGCGTGCAGGGCAATTTCCTCGTGCTCGAGATGGATGTGATCCTGGCGGGTGGCGTCACCGAAAATCATCTGCGCGCCAATACCGAGCTGTGGGACCGCCTGCTGCAGGAGCTGGTGCTGTTCCTGCGCCAGTTCATGCAGCAAGCCGAAGGCGCGGGCGCGACGGCCGCCCCGCTGGCGAATGGCGAGGCGGTGAACGCCTGATCGGTAAGGTCTGGGGGCGGGCGCGGCCCGATGCGGCCGCGTTCGTTCGCCACGCGCGGCATGGCCGCGGCGATCCGGGGCCCTGCCCTGGGTCAGATTTACACGGCGTCGATCCTGTTTGCGCCTGTTCCCAAGCCGCTCGGATCCCCGATTTACCGCTGGGAATCCGTCCGGCTGAGCAAAAAGTGCGCAATTTCGCGGTCTCGAGTCGTACCTTGTAGCATTTGCTTGCCGGGCCCGCGGGCGCGATTTCCGCCTCGATCGGGCCTCGGCGATCGGCCTCAGCCCGGCGGCGAGGCCTTGCGGCGCGAGTTCGGAAAATGCGCCGCGTAGTCGAAGTCGCCGCGCGCGATCGACGCGAGAATGTCGGCACGCTGCTGCGCCGCCCGCTTCAGATTTGCCGCGGTGGGCCTGATCCGCAGCCGTTCGATGCAGTGTTCGCCACGGTAGACGAAACCGATCTCGATCGATGATTCGGATGCGGGCCGCACGCCCTCGAAGCCAGTACTCATTGCGTTTCGTCTCGATGTCCCTGCGGGCTCTCACTATATCCCGCCGCCGACCCCTCGGTCTTTGCCTTCCCTTACAACTTGATGCCCCGGTGTCACGCCGGCTGGCTACGCTAGTTCCACGACTTGGCCGGCGCCTTGTCGGGCCGCGCCGGGAACGCGGCTTGCCATAGCAACAGCGCCGGACCCTGCAACGAACGTCGTGAACTTGGGAAGGTTCACCCCCCGGTGACCGATAACAGCCTCAAACACCGGGCAGCGATCAACGCAGGGCGGTCCATAGCCTCAAAGAAAAAAGCTATTCAATTCATTGAATCAATTCAATGGCACTATTGATTAGTCAGAAGCTATCGTACAAAAAATGAACTAAGGAGAAGTCTATGAAATCCCGCGCTTTTGTCCGCGCCCGCGCCATCAAGATCCCCGAGGGAGTCGCGCTCGCGCTCGGCGCCGCCCTGCTGGCCCTGATCGCCTTGCCCGATGCGCATGCCGATGAGCCCGTCGCCGTCGCGCCGGCCGCCTCGCAATCGGCGGCCGCCACCGGCACGCCGGTGTCCTCCCTGAAAGCGGAGCTGTGCGAGCAGGCCGCCAAGCCGTACTACGGCCTGCGCGACACGCTGTTGATGGCCCAGGGTGTGCTGGTCGCCGCCGGAGAGTAATCATGGCCCATCCTGTTGCAGCCATCATGATCTGCCTGGGCCTGATCGCCTGCAGCGTCGGCGCTGTGGTGCAGGCCAATGAGCTGAGCGGCTTCCAGGCCGGCGGCACCCATGCGCGCTACGCCTGCGCGGCGCAAGCAGCCGTCGCCGCTCCCGTCAGCGCCGATGGTGACGAGGCCGATGTCGAAGACCTGATCGACGCCCACTACCAACTCACGGCTTTCGGGCGCCGCGCATAAGAGCACGAGGCCCGGACTCGCTGTGGCGCGCGGCGCGGTAAATGGCGATGATGCGCCGGCCGCGAATCCCTCTGGAAAGGGGCATGGCCACCCGTCGACCTTCCCCTTTTTAAACGCGATGAGTACAACGATCATTGAATCCAGTGGCAATGTTTTTGCCGACCTGGGCTTTTCCGCCGAGGAGGCCGCCTTGCTGGCGCTTCGGGCGGAGCTCATGGGTAACCTGCGCGAATGTATCGAGGCGCGGCGCTGGACTCAGGCCCAGGCCGCCGCGGCGCTCGGTGTCAGCCAGCCGCGCATCTCCGACCTGATCCGCAACAAGTGGGATCGCTTCAGCCTCGACATGTTGGTGTCGCTGGCGATTCGCGCGGGGCTGGATCCTCGCGTGACCTCCAGATCGCGCTGACACCGACTGTTGTGTTCCCTGCGCTCCCCGATCGGCGGGCCGCGCAAAGAAAAACGGGCGCATCGTGCGCCCGTTTGCCGTTAACCCGCTGTCGCGGCTTGTGCCTCGCTCAGCGCACCGGCCAGCCGTACATCAGGCCGCCATCCTTGTACGAAGCGTTCAGGCCGCGGGCGAGTTTCATTGGGCTGGTCATGCCGAGGTTCTTCTCGAAGCTCTCGCCGTAATTGCCGATGTTCTTGATGATGTTGTAGGCCCACTTGTCGTCCACGCCGAGATTCTTGCCCATGCCCGGCGTCACGCCCAGCAGACGCTGCACGTTGGGGTTGTTGCTCTTGAGCATCTCGTCGACGTTCTTCGAGGTGATGCCATATTCCTCGGCTTCGAGCATGGCGTTCAGCGTCCAGCGCACCACGTTGAACCACTTCTCGTCGCCCTGACGCACCATCGGGCCGAGCGGCTCCTTGGAGAAGTTCTCGGGCATGATCACGTACTGCTCGGGATTCTCGAGCGTGGTGCGGGCGGCGGCGAGCTGCGACTTGTCGCCGGTAAAGGCGTCGCAACGGCCCATCGCAAAGGCGCGGATCACTTCGTCCAGGCGTTCAACGACCACCGGCTTGAAGGCGATGTTCTCGGCGCGGAACCAGTCGGCCAGGTTGAGTTCGGTGGTGGTGCCCGGCTGCACGCATACGGTGGCGCCGTTGAGCTCCTTGGCGCTCTTCACGTTGAGCGACTTGTTCACCATGATGCCCTGGCTGTCGTAGTAGTTCACGCCCACGCCGATCAAGCCGAGCGTGGTGTCGCGCGTGAGCGAGAGCGTCGTGTTGCGCGGCAGCACGTCGACTTCGCCCGACTGCAGGGCGGTAAAGCGCTGCAGCGCGCTCACGGCCATGATCTTGGACTTGGACGCATCACCGAACATGGTGATCGCGATGGCGCGGCACAGGTCGACGTCGAGGCCGATCCAGCCGCCCTTGCTGTCGTTCACCGAGAAGCCGGCAACGCCCGTGGACACGCCGCATTGCACAAAGCCTTTGTTCTTGACGTTGTCGAAGGTCGGACCGGCATGCGCCGTCCAGGACGATACGAGCAGAGCGGCGCCGGCCGCTACCAGGTTCAGGGCTTTCATCGAGTCTCCGCGTGGCTCCACGCCAAGTATGGGAATGGGTCCGCCGACGGGCGGATCCGTGCGCGGCATGGTACCAGCGTCCGACACCGCGAGAATGGGGGAATTCCCTTTAAATTCGTACGGCGGAATCAACGCGCCTCAATCGGGCCGTGAACCTTTGCTTCTGGTCGAGAACACGCCACACGGCCGGCCCCAGATCGAGCGTGTCCGGCAGCAGCTGGAAAACGATATAGCGCTGGCTGGCGCGAAAGCCTCGCCAACGCAGCGCGGCCAGGCTCAGCGCATGCGCTGCGTTGTAGGCGAGGTCGAATCGGCTTTCCAGCGCCAACGTGCTGTTTTGCGCGTCGCGCAAGCGTGTCGCGCCCGAGCGGCGCAGGCGCGGCAGGCGGGGGAGCCAAGCGCGTGGCCATCAGGCCACGCGTCTCGACCCTTGCACGCGCTGCGCGGGCGCCGATTTCCGTCCGGCTACTTCGCCACGTTCGCCGTCGCCGGCCGCGAGGCCTGGGTCGGCATGCGTTCTACGGTGAGGGCGTCGGTGGCGCCGGGTGTGGGCCGCACGACGAGCGCGCGGTTGACGCTGTTGGCGCCGAGGTTGGGCACGTCGGCCGGGCGGGCGGCGAGCGCGGCGAACGGGCCGCCGCCCGTGGCGGGCATCTCGCCGAGCGTGAGTGTCTGGCCCCAGGCGCCATTGCGGCGCGACAGCACCTGATAGCGTTGCGGGCCGCCCGCGCTGCGTGCGACGACATACAGCGTGCCGTTGACCACGCTGAGCGCGGGGGGCGAGGCGGCCGTGGCGCCGAGCGCCACCGGCTTGCCGTGTTCGACCAGCCAGAGCGGACCGCCGGCGCGCTCGAGCACGGCGAGGGTCACGTTGCCTTTTTCATCGGCGGCCACGGCGGGACGGCCGATGAACGTTACGCCGAGATCGGCAGCCGGGCCCCAGGCGAGCGCGAGGTCGCGCGGGCCGGAGGTCTGCTTCAGGCGCAGCAGGTGGTTGCTGCCGCGCTCGCGCATGTAGAGCTCGATCCGGTCGGAACCGTTGCGGATGGCGACCAGGCCGCCCGCCGCGGTAGGCGCGGCCACCGGCAGCCAGGCTTGCCAGCCGGTCTCGCGGTCGGTGCGCGGATGAAGCTGGCGCGTGTAGTGGAGGTCGCCGGTGCTGTCGAGCGCGAACACCACGTAGCGGCCATCGGCGCTGCGCGCGATCGCCGGGCTGCCGGTGGCGTTTTCGAGGGGAGGCAGGGCCTGCCAGGGGCCCCAGCTGCCATCGATGCCGGTCGGCGCCGACCAATGCAACTGACCGTCGTAGCCCAGCGCCACCGCGGCCGCGTCGCCGCGCAGTGCGACGGCGGGGATCTGCGTGGCGCGCAGCGTGCCGAGCGCCTGCCAGCCTTGCCACGTGCCGTCATGGCGCTGCTTGTTGGCCCACAGACCGCCCAGCGGATCGCGCGCGATCAGGCCGGCGGTGCCGTCGGCATGGGCGAACGACACGAGCGGTCCGGTGGTGCGTCCGCCCAGGCTCTGCCAGCGCTGCTGACCCGGCAACCACTCGTTGATGGCGGCGTTGGTCTCGCCCGCCGCGAACACGACCATGCCGCCGCGGCCGTCGGGATAGAGCTGCGGCGTCATGTCCTGGCGCGAGACGTAGTAGGCGCGCTGCACCCACGCGGCCGCCGGGCCGGCGGGTTCCTGGCAGCCCGTGGGGCCGGCGCAGTAGTGGTAGTCGTTCCAGGCGTAGTGCTGGAAGATCACCGACTTGCTCGCGATCTCGGCCTCGGTGAGATTGCTGGCGCGCTCCTGGCTGGGGTAATCGATGTAGCCGGTCTCGGCGTAGTTGCCGGGCGCGTGCACCATGGCCTCGCGCACCAGCCGCGCGCTGGCGATGTGGTCCGGATGGCCGTGTCCCGCGCAACGCCAGCAGAGCTGCGTGTACGGCACGACCATGTTGTCGTCGAGATGGCGTACGGTGGTGGGGCCGTAATCGCGAATGATCGCGGCGAGCGTCTGCACCAGCTCATCGCGCGTGTAGGTCTCGGAGTAGGGCCCGAGCGTGTCCGCGGTCTGGCCCGGTTCGGACTCGGTGCGACTGAGCGGGGTGAGGCTGCCCCAGCCTTTGCCGAGCCAGGGATCCTTGAGCCGCATGTGCCAGAGCTGCACGCGCGGATTGTCCTGCAGCGTGAAGCGCGCGATCGTGCGGCCACCCACGATGCCCGCGCCTTCGCGCCATTGATCGGGCTTCTTCGCCATATAGGCATAGGCCGCGCGCACACCGCGCTCGCGGCCCAGCATGTAGCCTTCGCCTTCTCCCGCGTCGCTCGCGGTCAGGTACACGAGGCGCACGCAGCCGCCCGCCTCGATGTTGGCCGCGATGTCCGGGTTCATGAAGAGCAGGTCGTCGTCGAGGTGGGCGACGAACGCCAGATCCTTGATGCCGTGGCATTGTGCCAATGACGGCGGAGCGGCGTGAACGAGGCCCGCCGTCAGGCAGGCGAAGACCAAAAGCAGGGGGCGAAGCAGAACGGAGATGGCGGGCATGGCGTGCATGCGGCGCGCGGCCTCGGGCGGCGCGCCAGGAAGTCACAGGCCCGGAAAGTATACCGGCGCGCCATGACGCTTCCGTGCGTTCAGGAGGGGTTCAGCTGATGGGGGCGGCCAACGGCGGGCGGCCAACGGCGCGCGGCCAACAGTGGGCGGCCAACAGCGGGCGGCCAGCTACGGCCGCCCCTCACGTTTCACCCGACTCAGCGGCGCTCGAACTTCGGCGCGCGCTTTTCTTCGAACGCCTTGCGGCCTTCTTTGGCGTCGGCCGTCGCGAAGCAGATGGCCTGCAGATCGCGTTCGTACTCCACGGCCTTTTCGAGCGGCATCGACAGCGCGGCGCGCAGATTCACGCGCGCGGTCTCGGCCGCGATGGGGGCGCGGGACGCGATGGTGGCGGCGAGCGCCTGCGCGCGTTCGCGCAGTTGCTCCTGCGGCACGACCTCGCTCACCAAGCCCCAGGCCAGCGCCTGCTCGGCGCGTATCGGGTCGCCCGTGAGCACCATCAGCGCGGCGTTGCTCGGGCCGATCGCATGCACGAGCTGCGCCGTCATGCCGCCGCCGCCGATCCAGCCCAGCTTGATCTCGGGCGCGCCCAGGCGCGCATTGTCGGAGGCGATGCGGATATCGCAAGCCAACGCCATCTCCAGGCCGCCGCCGAAGGTGTAGCCGTTGATCGCCGCGATGGTCGGCTTTTTCAGCATGCGCACGCAGTCGCAGTAGTCGAGCCGGTTGCGAAAGTCCCACGGCGTGGCGTAGCGGTCGAGCTCGGTGATGTCCGAGCCGGCGCAGAAGGCCTTGGGGCCCGCGCCGGTCAGGATCACCGCACGCACCTGCGAATCGGTGTTGCACTGCTCCACGGCCGCGATCAGCAGGTCCGCCATTTCGGGCGTCATCGCGTTCAGCTTCTCGGGGCGATTGAGTTCGATGATGGCGACATGGCCATCGATACTGAGATTGACGAGTGCGCTCACGCTGAATCCTTATGCTGCGGTGGGCTGGGGGGCGGCGGCCAGGCTGGCCTGAAAGCGCTCGGTCAGACCGCGCGCCAGCGTCTGTGACGGGGTGCGCGCGGCCACGCCGTCGCGCAGGAATTGCGAGGCCTCGCTCTGGAAGGCGATATAGCCATCGTGCCGTGGCCGGATCGACGCGGCTTCGAGCGTGCGCGCGGTGTTGGCGTAGAAGTTGCCGCTGGCCGCGTTCACGCTCGCATCGGCCCAGCTGCCGCGATGGCTGGGCTGGCCTTCGTGCTGCGGGATGAAGCGGCTCTGCGTGTCGGCAGCCAGCAACCACAATAGATGCGCGCGCAGCTCGGGCCCCACGATGCAGCGGCGCGATATCGCGATGCCGGTGCCGCCGAGGATCGAGCCGGGCCGGCCCGCATCGGCCGCGGGCGCGTCGCGGAAGGTCAGCGGCTTCGCCACCGCGGACGTCGCGTAGTTCACGTAGCCGTAGACCAGCGGGCAGAGCGTGATGTCGTCGCGCGCGCTCATGTGGCCGAGCAGGGCAATCGGGTTGTAGGCCAGGGCCTGCGCCGGCGTGAGCCGGGCCAGCTCCGTGAGCAGCTCGCAGGCCTCGACCAGCGTGGCCTCGTCGTGCCAGGCGCCGTGCGGGCGCAGGTCGGTATCGGGCGCGATGGCGGCCGCGATCGAGAGCAGCGACAGGAACGGATGCGGTCCGCCCCAGCTCAGCGCGACCGAGCCACTGCGCCGAGACAGCGGCAGCACCTCGCGCCAGGTGCGCGGCACGGGGCCGTCGAGCCGGTCGGCGCGCGTGGCCATCACCTGCGTGGCGGCGTCCAGCGGCAGGGCCCATTGACGATCGGCCATGCGATAGCTGTCGTACGACAGCCCGATGCTGTCGCGCGCGATGCGCGCCAGATCCTCGGGTGCGAACACGGTGTCGAGCGGCTGCAGGCAATCGTGCGCCAGGGCCTCGCCGAGATGCGGGTGGTCGAGCACGACCAGGTCATAGCGGGCGCAGAGCTCCGCGATGGGCGCCGACTCGAAGCCTTCGAGCGATTGCTTGTCCCACTGCACCAGCGGCGTGTGCGTGGTGGCCGCATGCAGGGCGTTGAAACCGCGCGGATGATCCCACGTCAGGCCGCGATAGGGCAGGGCGCGCTCGCTCATTCGGCGGCTCCCCGCAGCACTGCGCCCGAGGCCGCATGCGCGTCGATCTCGTCGGCGCTGAAGCCGAAGTCGCGCAGGACCTCGTCGGTGTGCTGGCCGGTGAGCGGCGCGCCGCGCACCACCTGGCTCGGTGTCCGGGAAAAACGGATCGGAAAGCCCGGCGTCTTGATGCGGCCTTCGGTCGGGTGCTCGTACTCGACGAAGGTGCCGTTGTGCGCGATCTGCGGATCCTCCACGAGATCGGCATAGCCGTAGACCGGGCTGCACCAGATGCCGGCCGCGTCGAGCTTGGCGAACCAATCGGCGGTCGAGGCCTTTGCCAGCGTGTCGCGCACCAGGGCATAGATCTCGTCGCGCTTTTCCCAGCCGTCGCGTTCGCCGGTGTACGCCGCCAGACGCGGCTCCTCGGTCACGCGGGCCAGCACGTTCATGTCGGGCATGGCGAGCGCCAGGTAGCCGTCGCTCGTGGCGAAGGTGCCGTAGGGCGCACGGATGTAGACGTGGGCGTGCGGCTCGGCGCTGCGCACCTGCGGCTTGCGCCCCACGGTGAACACCGACAGCTCCTGCATCTGGATCGTGGTGATCGCGTCCAGCATGTTGACCTCGACCTTCTGGCCTTCGCCGGTGCGTTCGCGGTGCAGCAGCGCGGCCAGCACGCCCTCGAAGGCGCAGTAGGCGGTGACGGCGTCGACCACATATTGGCCCGCCGCGCGCGGCGCCTCGCCGGCGCGTCCCGACGACAGCATCGCACCCGACATCGCCTGCAGCAGCAGGTCTTGTCCGGGTCGGGTGGCGTACGGTCCATCTTCGCCGAAGCCCGACATCGACACATAGATGAGGCGAGGGTTCAGCGCCGACAGGGTTTCGTAGTCGACGCCCAGGCGGCCCGCCACGCCCGGCCGGTAGTTCTGAATGAACACATCCGCCTGTGCCGCGAGCTTCTGGATGATCTCCTTGCCGCCCGCGCTCTTCAGGTCGATCGCCAGCGAGCGCTTGTTGCGATTCAACGAGAGAAACGACACGTTGATCTTGTTGCCCGTGATGCCGCCCGCGGGCGCGTGGCGCTGCCATTCGCCGGTGGGCGGCTCGATCTTGATCACGTCGGCGCCCAGGTCTCCGAGGCGCTGCGCCGCAAACGGCCCCGCCATGGCGATCGAGCAGTCGAGAACCTTGTAGCCAGAAAGAATACTCATGCTTCTACCCTTTGCGTGCGCCGATGCGCCTCAATGCATGACCCAGCCGCCGTCCACGGCCAGCGTCTGTCCGGAAATAAAACCTGCCTCCTCCGAGGCGAGGAACACGATGGCCGCGGCGATATCGCCCGCGTGGCCACGTCGCTTCACCGACTGGCGCTCGAGCACCATGCGGTTGTAGCCCTCGGGGTCGGGATGGATCTTCTCGGCGTCGGTGGGAAAGGCGCCCGGCGAGATCGCGTTGACCGTGATCCCCCATTTGCCGAACTCGCGGGCGAAGGCGCGCGTGGCGCCCACCATCGCGCCCTTCGACTGCACGTAGGGCAGCAGGTTTTCCCAACCGCCCGACAGCGTGATCGACGAGATGTTGATGACGCGGCCCCAGTGCTGGGCGCGCATGCCCGGCAGCGCCGCGCGCACGATCTGCACGGCGGCCTCCACGTTGACGCGGTGCACGCGCGCCAGCTCGGCGTCGCTGTACTCCTCGAACGGGCGCGAGGGATAGATCGCCGCGTTGTTGATGACCACGTCGATCACGCCCTCGGCCGTCAGTCGTTCCAGGTGCGAGGCCAGCGCGGCCGCGTCGGCCAGGTCGGCCTGCAGGATCTGCAGCCGGTCGGCGAGCCGCGCCGGCACGGCGCTCTGCAGGCGATCGATATGGCCGGCGTGGTTGTCGAGCGCGATCACGCGGGCGCCCGCCTCGAGCAGGGTCAGCGTGGTGTCCACGCCGAAGCCGCCGGCCGCGCCGGTGTACAGCACGCGGCGGTCTTGCAGCGAGAAGCGCGTGCTCATGTCCGCCCCGCGATGGGCGCGAAGCGGCCCGACAACGGCGGATAGTCGGTCTGGGGCTGATCCGCGATGGCACGGATGCGCGCCTCGCAGGCCGCGATCTCGGCGGCCGAGCCCAGCACGCTGAACGTGGTGTCGTAGCGGCGCTCGTCACCGTGTTCGAGCCAGATCAGCTCGTTGCGCTCGCGCGCCGCGCCCTGGCCCAGCACATGATTGGTCGAGGGTTCGATGCCCATCGCGTACTGGCCCGATTGCAGGTTCTGCCACTGGTACTGACACGGGAACTGGTGCTTGTAGGTGCTGACCTGCATGCCCAGACCGAGCGCGTCGTTCACCAGCGCCACCGGTACGCTGCCATCGTCGGCGGCGGCCATCTCGTGCTGCCACACCTGCTCATGAAACCCCAGCTGCGGCGCCGGCATGCGGCGATAGCCCACGCCCTGCTTGCGATAGTCCTGCTCGTGCGCGGCCCACACCACGTCGCGGATCGGCGCGAGATAGCGCGAGCCCTCGTCGAGCACCGGGTAGCCCAGATTGATGTGATAGCAGAGCATGTGCGGCGTGCGGTAAAAGCCGCGGTTCACCACGCGATCCGACAGCCTGATGTCGTTGCTGCCCACCTCGATTTCGATGCGGCGATGCAGCTCGAGATGCTCGCCGAACACGGTGCCCTGGCTCACCACGCCCTCGGCCCACAAGACACAGCGGTCACCGTCCCAGCGCTCGCCGTAGCCGGTCAGGCGCGCGGGGATGGTGCCGACGCGGCCATGGATGGATTGCTTCGCCGTCTTGCGCGGCCCATACACGTAGTTGTCGGTCGGGGCGTCGTACATGAACAGAATATGGTCCAGGCCGCAGGTGATCATGAGGCCCGAGAACGACCGCATCCAGCCCAGCCCGCCTTCGCCTTCGTAGTCGTGCAGACCGGGATGGCGAAAGCCGGCAGGCGATTGCCAGCCCATGGCGAAGCCGCGGTATTCGCAGTCCGCGATGTCCATCGCGCGATCCACCAGCACCGTAAAACGCAGGCCCGTGCCGCTGCGGAACTCCAGCATGCGGATGCCACGTTCCAGCCCGTCGTCGAGCGTCATCAGGCGTACGCCGGCAAACTGCGCAAGCTGTCCGGCGCGCGCCTCTACGTCGCGGCGCGTCATCCAGGTCCCGTAAATGTCAGGCATGAGTTCTCCCTGGCCGATGCGCGCTCGCGCGTCTGCCGGTGTCGGTGTTCAGAATCGTGTGGGCAGGCGCGCCGCGGGCCTCGATCGTTGCCGCGCCGCGCGCCTTCGAGCGTGCCGGCGGCCTACAGGCCGTTGGCGCGCAGCCGTTCGTCCAGAAAGTTCTTGGCGCGCGGCACGTCGTCTTCGGTCAGGTGTTCGATGATGATGGGGATGTTGGGATGCTTCTTCGCCAGGCGCTGCAGGTACAGGTCGTAATTGAGCGCGCCCAGGCCCGGCGCCGGCAGTTCGATCTCGCCCACGCCGCGGAAGGTGTGGCTCTCGGCCGCGCCTTCGTCGCCGATGTCGCTGTGCTTCTCCGACTTGTCGTCGCCCGAGCGCTTCACGTCCTTGGCATGCGCGATGCAGATCTTGTCGGAGAGCGCGTCGAACACCTGATTCAGCGTGCGGTCCATCTGATCGATGTTGTGCGCCTCGAAGTAGTTCGTCGGATCCATCAGCAGGCCCAGGCCCGGGTGATCCACTTCGGCAAACATGCGCAGCGTCTCCTCGACCGACCCCACCACGTTGTTCACGTAGGTCTCGAGCAGGAACACCGCGCCATGGTCGTAGGCGTGCTGCGACAGCTCGGCGATCACCGCGCGGCACTGGTCCCAGCCTTCTTCCGTCTTGTTCTTCGGGTGATGCACCCAGTCGCTGTCGGTGGCGAAGGTGCCGGTTTCCGAGATCACATAGGGCGAGCCCAGCTGACGGGCGTGCGTCAGGATTTCCTTGAGGTAGCCGTTACGACGCTGACGCTCGGCGGGGTCGGGGTGAACGATGTTGGTGTAGGCCGAGATGCAGGACACCGGCAGGTTGTAATTGCGGAAGGTGTCGCGGATCTGGGTGCACTTCTGCGCGGTCAGCTGGCCCGGGCCGAGCTCCATGTCCTTGAAATGCAGGTCGAGCTGCACGGTGTTGAAACCGTGCGAGCGGATCACCTTGGCGGTGCGCTCCAGCTCATAGGGAAAGTAGCCCGAGAAGATTCCGGTCTGGATCATGATGGTTGTCTCCGTCTGTTTTTTGTCTGGTTATTCAACAGCCGGCAGCCGTACTGTGCGGCCTTCGGCGATGGACGTATACGCGGCCTCGACCAGCGCCATCGTGCGTACGTTGTCGGTCACGCTCAACGCAGGCTCGGTGCCGCTGGCCAGCGCGTACTGCAACTGCTCCATCACGCCGATGAAGGCATGCGGAAACCACATCGTGTCCCACGTCGGGGTCACCCATCGTCCATCGGTGTGGCCGTTGGCCGCGCGCGAGGCGTAGCTCAGGGTCGACGGCTCGCCGGTGGGCCAGCCGATCGTGCCGCGCGCCACGCCCTCGGTGCCTTCCACGCGCCAGCGGATGTGCTGATCATCGGGATAGCCCTCGGCGCGCGGGCCCGACCACACGTCTTCGAGCGAGAGCGCGAGCAGGCCACTGCCAAAGCGCAGGGTGGTGCACACCAGGCCATCCTGATGCGCGAACTCGGTGCGCGGATCGGGGCGCGTGATGCTGGTGACCTCGGTGGGTTCACCGAACAGGTATCGCAGCGCATCCAGGTGATGCACGCTCATGTTCGAGAGCGTCAGCCGGTCGTAGTCGCGCAGAAAATCCTGCCAGTGCGGGATCGCGTGCATGTCGATCTGCGCGAACACGGGCGTGCCCAGCACGCCCTGATCGAGCAGTTGCTTGAGCGTGCGCATCGACTGGTCGTAGCGCATGTTCTGGTTCACCGACAGGATCTTGCCGGCGGCACGCGCCTCGTCGCGCAGGGCCCGAGCCTCGTCGAGCGACAGGGCGAGCGGCTTCTGCGCCAGCACGCCGCGCACGTGCGGGGCGCGCAGGGCGGCGCGGATCAAGGCCGGCTGGAGGTCCGGCGGATACGCGATGTCCACGATCTCGATCTGCGGATCGGCGATCAGGGCCAGCGGGTCTTCGTGCACGCGCGGGATGCCATAGCGCTCGGCGACCTCGGCGGCCTTGCTGCGCGTGCGCGACGCGATCGCCGCCACCGTGAAGCCGGCCTGCTGGTAGGCGGCCAGATGGCACTCGGCCATGATCATGCCCGCGCCGATGCAGCCGATGCGAAAGCGCCGTTCCCGAACCGGCGGGTCCGGCACCAGGGTAGGGTGCGACATATGCTCCTCCTGCCGGCCCGGTATGCCCTCGACTGCCTGGCATCCTGCCGTGGGGTGTTTGATGTTATTGAGCCGCGATAATCACATCAGAACAATCAGAGGTAAAGGCGGCTCGCGCTCATAGCGGCCGTGCGTTACCTTTTTGATCCCGAATGATGGCAAATGATGGTTTATGATGGCTTCGCTGCCATCGTCTTGATGGTGTCCTGAGAGCCCGGTTCCGCATGCGCCCCACCATTTCCCTCATTGCCCGCGAAGCGGGCGTGTCCACGGCCACGGTCGATCGGGTGCTGAACGACCGCGACGGCGTGCGCGGCAAGACGCGCGATCGCGTGCTGGTCATTGCCAATCGCCTGGGTTATTTCATCCAGGGGGCCGACGCGGCCAGCCAGGACGTGCGGGTCGATTTCGTTTTACCCGCCGGCACCAACAGCTTCATGACCGCGCTGGGCCAGCACCTGCTCGAAGAAGCGGCGACGCGGCCGGATGTGCGGGCCCGCCTGCATCTGATCGAAGGGTTCGACGCCAACAAGCTCGCGCAGAAGCTCTACGAGCTGCGCGAGCAGACGCAGGCCGTGGGCCTGGTAGGGCTGGACCATCCGCAGGTGCGCGACGCCATCATGGCGCTGCGCGACAGCGGCGTGCATGTGAGTACGCTGGTGTCGGATATCCCGATCTCGGCGCGGCTGGGTTACGTGGGCATCGACAACCGCGCGGCAGGCCGGCTGGCCGCGCTGCTGCTCGGGCGGTTCCTGCCGCAGCATACCGAGCAGAAGGTCGCGGTGTTCGTCGGGTCGCTGGCGTATCGCGGCCACGAAGAGCGTGAGATGGGCTTTCGCTCGTTGCTGAGCGAAGAGTTTCCGCACCTGCGCATCGCGCACATTCTCGAGATCGGCGACGACCGCGACCGCGCGTTTGCCGTCACGCAAGACCTGCTGCGCAAGGAGCCGCCGCACGCCATCTACAACATCGGCGCGGGCAACCAGGGCATCGCACGGGCGCTGAAAGAAGCGCGCCCGGGTGAGGCGCGTCCGGCACCTCGCATCGTGTTCGTGGGCCACGACCTCACCGAGGCCACGCGCCGCCTGCTGCTCGATCGCACCATGGACGCCGTGATCGACCAGAACCCGCGCGTCGAGGCGCGCGAGATCGTCAAGCTGCTGGTGGCCGCGGTGAAGGGTGCGCCCGAGCCGAGCTACCTGCCGCGCCTGCAGGTGATCTTCCGGGAAAACATTCCGGAGCCGTGATGCACGGCCGCGCCGAAGGCTGGATCATCGGCGCGGGGCGCGGCCTGCCTGATGCGGCCGCGCAGCCGCGCTGGCCTCAGCCCCTGACCACCAGATCGCGCACCCAACGCCCGATGCTCACCACATCGGCATCGCGCTGCGCGAAACCCAGCACCTGCACGCCGAGCGGCAGGCCGTCGAGCGACAGGGCCGGCACGTTGATCGCCGGCGCGCCGAGCAGCGACGAGGCGCAGGCAAACGAGACATCGCCGGTGGGATAGCGCGAGTCCTTGATCGCCTCGATCAGCGGCGCCGCGCCGCACGCATTCAGCGAGATCAAGCCGTCGCATTGCGCGGCCAGCGCCGCCAGCCGCAAGCGCGCATGCTCGCGCAGCTGCAGGCATTCGCGGTAAGCCTCCAGCGTCATTGCGCGGCCGCTCTCCAGCTGCCGCACCAGGCTGGGCCCGAGCGTGTCGGGGTGCTTTTCGACCAGGTTTTCCAGCGACCAGCGTTGTTCCCAGGAAATGAGCCGCAACGACAGACCGGCCGCGTCGGCCACGGCCTGATCGAGCAGCTCGACCATGGGATTGTCCTTGCGACGCAGCAGCCGCACGCCGGCGCGTTCGACCTGTTCGGCGAAGGCGTCGAAGGCGGCGCGGGCGGCCGGCTCGGCGCGCGCCCAGCCCTCGGTTTCGAGCACGGCGAGGCAACGCGGTTGCCGTGCGGTGGGCGTGTCGTCCGGGCCTTGCAGGCCGGGCTGGCCGGGGTCGCCGCCCACGCGCCGTGCGATCTCGATGGCGGTGTGCCACATATCGATCGCCGAGTTCGCATGCACACCCAGATGCGCCTGGCTCAGGCCCAGACGCTCGCCGCGGTTGATCGCGCCCACGGTCGGTTTGATTGCCCAGTTGCCGTTGAAGCTCGCGGGCCGCAGGATCGATCCCACCAGCTGCGAGCCCAGCGCCACGGGCACCATGTTCGCGCCGACCACCGCGGCCGAGCCGCTGGACGACCCACCCGGCGTGCGCGCGGGGTCGAAGGCGTTGGTGGTCGGGCCAGGGTCGAGGAAGCCGAGCGCGGTGGTCACGGTCTTGCCCAGGATGATGGCGCCCGCCTCGCGCAGCGCGCGAATCGAGGCGCTGTCGTTCTTCGGGAAGTTGCCGTCGAACGCGCGGCAGCCCATTTGCGTGGGCATGTCCTTCGTTTCGATCAGGTCCTTGACGCCGATGGGCATGCCATCGATCGGCGACAGCGGGCGCCCCTCGCGGTAGCGCCGCGCCGACGCATCGGCCGCGGCGCGCGCGCCTTCGGGATTGAGCACCACCCAGCCTTTGAGCTGCGGCTCGCGGGCCTCGATCGTCGCAAGGCAGCGTTCGAGATAGTCCCGCGGCGTATCCTTGCCGCTCGCGAAGGCCGGCGTGGCCTCATGAAACGTCACGGTCGGGTGGGAGGCGGGATCGTAGGCCAAGGTGTCGCTCCGGTCGGGTGTCATTGGTTGCTCTGGATGCCCGCGGCCTTGATCAGCGCGGCCCAGCGCTCGGACTCCGCGCGGAAGAAGCGATCGAAGTCGGCGGGCGTGCTGGGTGTGGGCTGCAGGTTGATGCCCTTCAGGCGTTCCTGAATGTCGGGCAGGGCCAGGGCATCGTTGAGGTCTTTATTGATCTTCTGCACCAGCGCGTCGGGCGTGCCGGCCGGCGCGAACAGCCCGTACCAGGCTTGCAGGCGCAGGCCCGGCAGGCCGGCCTCGGCGGCGGTCGGCACGTCCGGCAGCCCCTCCAGGCGCTTGTCGGATGCCACCGCATAGGCCTTCAGCTTGCCGGCCTTCACGTGATTGAGCACGTTGCCCGAGGCGAACTGCACCAGCAGATCGACCTCGCCGGCGATCGCCGCCATCGAGGCCTCGAGCGCGCCGCGATACGGGATGTGCAGCACGTCCACGCCTGCCTCGCGCTTGAACAGCTCGGTGAAGAGCTGCAGCGACGAGCCCGCGCCGTTCGACGAGTATGTGTACTTGCCGGGATTGGCCTTGAAGAGGGCGATCAGTTCCTGCAGATTGTTCGACGTGATCTTGGGGTTGGTGAGCACCAGCACCGGCAGGCTGCCGATCTGGCCCACGCGCGTGAGCGAGTCGACGTTGAGCTTCACGTCCTTGTTGAGCGCGGGCAGCGTGGCCAGCTCGTTGAAACTCAGCATCAGCGTGTAGCCATCGGGCTTGGCGCGCGCCACAAATTCGGACCCAATCAGGGTGCCGGCTCCGGGTTTGTTCTCGACGACCACGGGCTGCTTCCACTTCTCGGCCAGCTTGGGGCCGATGAGGCGGGCGAGGATGTCGGCCGTGCCGCCCGGCGTCGTGGGCACGATGATGCTGACCGGCTTATCCGGGAAGCCCCCAACGGCGCCAGCGGCTGCCGCGGGCGTGGTTTGGAATAGACTCAGACTGGTCGCCAGCAATACCGAAGCGACCCTGAGCTGCCGGGTAATGATCGTGAACATGGCACTTCCCCTTTTTGTCTTCCGCCTGGCACGGCGGTACGGGGATAGTGGGACGCCGCAAGCGCCGGCTCAAGCAATTTCCATCGTCATTCAGTTGAGTTTTTGTTAAGCGAGTTGCGCCATGGATTCCTTACCTCCACTCAATGCCCTGCGCTGCTTCGACGTGGTGGGCAGACTGGGCAGCGTCACCGAGGCCGCCGCCGAGCTGTGCGTGACGCCGGCTGCCGTGAGTCGTCAGATCCGGCAGCTCGAGCAGCATTTCGGCACCCGGCTGTTCGAGCGCCAGCACCGTCGCATCGTGCTCACCGATGCCGGCCGCGCCTATCACGACGAGGTCGCGCAGCACTTCGCCGGCCTGCATCGCGCCAGCACGGCGCTGACCGCATCGCTCAAGCGCCGTCGCCCCTTCGTGATCAAGGCGCCGCACAGCATCGCCATGCGCTGGCTGCTGCCGCGCCTGTCGAGCTTCCATCGTCGCTTTCCGGGTGTCGACGTCAAGCTGCACACCTCGGTGGCGCCGCCCGACTTCAAGTCCGAGGCCGTGGATGCGGCGATCTGCCTGGGCGATGGCCGCTGGAAAGGCTGGAAGAGCTACAAGGTGATGGTCAACGAGCTCACGCCTGTCTGCACGCCCGAGAAGGCGGCGCGCCTGCGCAAGCCGCGCGACCTGATGAACGAGGTGCTGCTGCACACGCTGGCCCGGCCCGATTACTGGGAGATCTGGCTGCGCGCCGCCGGCGCGACACGCGTGGACGTGTCGCATGGCCTGCAATACGAATCGTCGGCACTCGCCTACGAGGCCGCGCTGGCCGGCTACGGCGTCGCCATCGCGCAAAAGCCCCTGGTGGAAAAGGAACTCGCCGAAGGCAAGCTCGTGGCGCCGTTCGATCTGTGTGTGGACCTGGGCGACGTGAGCTACTACTTCGTGCTGCCCGACACCGATTACCAGCACCGTTCGAAAGAACTGGACACGTTCCGCGGCTGGGTGGCGTCGTTCGGGATTTGAAGGGGCGCCGGCTGCGGCGCTTGGCAATCGGCCTGAGCGGCGCGCGGCTCAGCTCGCCGCGGCTTCTTCGGCGGGCGTCGGTGCGGGCACCGCAGCCAGCGCCAGGCCGTGCCGGCCCGTCTTGATCGACTCGAGCATCACGCGCTTGTTTTCGCGGCTGCGATAGGCGTGCTCGCGCATCAGGCTCTCCGCACGGCTGGATTCGCGCCGCATGATGGCGCGCAACAGGTCTTCGTGGTCGGCCTGGGCCCGCAGCACATAGGGCGTCTCGAGCACCGAGGGCGTCGAGGGCAAGGTCAGCGCGGCAGGGCCGGCCAACGGCGTTTTGTTGTTGTGTTCGAGCACCGACAAGAGCGCCCGATTGCCCGCCGCCTGGCACAGGATCTCGTGAAAGCGCTGGTTGATCCTGCCCCAGGCTCTCGCATCCACCAGCACATTCGGATCGCGTTCGGCCGGTGCAAGCAGGCTGCGGCCCTCGGCCACGGTCTCGGTCAATTGCGTCAGCACCTCGGGTGAGGCGCCGCGCTCGGCCAGCAGGCGCGCCGCCAGGCCCTCGAGCACGCCGCGCACTTCAACGGCGTCGCCGATTTCGTCCACCGTAAAGGCACGCACCCGGAATCCGCGGGACGGCAGGCGCTCGACCAAGCCTTCTTTTTCCAGCTCGGTCAGTGCGATACGCAGCGGCGTGCGCGACACGCCCAGGCGGGCCGAAAACTGCAGTTCCACGACACGTTCGCCGGGCGCGAGCTCGCCCGACAGAATCATGTCGCGTAGCTCTGAGATCACTTTGTCGATTTGGGCAGCCATGGTGGGTCCGGTTCTTTTTGCCTCGTTAGTGTAGCCCGCCATTGCATGCAATGAGACCGCTTTGGCCGCCAAATTTGCTTGCGCGACGCTTCCATTGCATGCAATACTGCGGAAAAATAGCCGGAAAGCACAAAACAGCGACGGCATTGCATGCAATAAAGCGAAATGATTGTTTTTTTGCGTGCCGCGAATTCGATGGTTCGAGGAGACAACCCATGAAGCTTCAGCGCTTCTTGCTCGAAGGCAAGCCTGCCTGGGGCATACGCGAAGGCGACGAGATCCGCTTGATGACGGACCGTTGGCCCGATCTGGCGGGCGCACTCGGGGCGGGGCACGAGGCCCTGGCCGAAGCCGCCCGCGCTCCCGCGCCGACATTGGCAATCGCCGACCTGGCATGGCTACCGCCGGTCGAGTCCTGTAGCAAGATCCTGTGCGTGGGCCTGAACTACGGCAAGCATGTGCGCGAAGCCGGGCGTGAGCTGCCTGCTCACCCGTCGATCTTCCCGCGCTATGCGGACAGCTTCGTCGGACATGGTGCGGCGGCCTGGCGGCCGCACGTCTCGGAGCGACTCGATTTCGAGGCCGAACTCGCCGTCGTGATCGGACGGGGCGGCCGGCACATCGCCGAGCGCGATGCGATGTCGCATGTTGGCGCCTACACCTGTATGGCCGAAAACTCCGTGCGCGACTTTCAAAAACACAGCGCGCAGGTCACGCCGGGCAAGAACTTCGAACGCTCCGGCGCGCTCGGCCCGTGGCTCGTCACGGCCGACGAGATCGCCGACCCCGCCCGCCTGCGCGTGCGCTCGTTCCTCAATGGCGAGCCGATGCAGGACGGTAGCGTCTCCGACCTGATCTTCTCGATCCCGGCGCTGATCGCCTACATCAGCAGCTTTACCGCCCTGGCACCCGGCGATGTGATCGCCACGGGCACGCCCGAAGGCGTGGGCGCCACGCGCCTGCCGCCGCGGTTCCTGCGCGACGGCGATGTGTTCGAGGTCGATATCACCGGCGTGGGCCGACTCAGCCACGCCGTCATGGATGAACCGCCGCGGCGGGAGGAGCAATGATGAACCCGGCGATGCGATATCTCTCCGAGGCCGACGTGGTGGGCGTGCTGGACATGCCGCGCGCGATCGACGCCCTGGCCGACACCCTGACGCAGCAAGGCCTGGGGCAGGCCCGCAACGTGCCCAAGGCGCTCGCCACGTGGGGCGAAGGCAGTTCGATGCATGCGCTCGGCTCCGTGATGACGGGCGAGGGCGGGCTCTGCGGTTTCAAGACCTGGGTGCATACCAAGCAGGGCGGCGGATCTGTGTTCACTCTGTTCGATGCGACCCGCGGCACGCTGCTCGCCGTGATCGAAGCGCGCGCACTGGGCATGTTGCGCACGGCTGCCATCACCGGTCTGGCCACGCGCCTGCTGGCACCCGCGACTTCGCGTCATGCGGCGCTCATCGGCACGGGGCCGCAGGCGGTCACGCAACTGGCCGCACTCGCCGCCGTTCGCTCGCCCCAGACGGTGCGTGTGTTCAGCCCCACGCCCGAGAAGCGCGAAGCATTCGTGCGCCAGGCGCGTGAGCGATACGACTTCGAGGTCGAGGCCGCCGGCAGCCTGGATGCCGCGCTGGAGGGGGCCGACATCGTGACCCTGATCACCCGTGCGGAGTCTCCTTTCGTGGGCGCGTCGCAGCTGCGCGACTGCCTGCACCTCAACGCCGTCGGCGCCATCCTGCCGGCACGCGCGGAGTTCATGCCAGATGTGTTCGAGCGCGCGGATCTCGTGGCGGTCGACGACATCGAGAACGCCCGGCGCGGCTCGCGCGAATTGCGCGAGCGCTTCGGCACCGGCCCCGAGCCCTGGACCGGCGTCACCGTGCTGTCGGACCTGCTTGCGCAAGGCGGCGTCCATCACCGCCCCGAGGGGGCTCGCATGACGCTCTTCAAGGGCATGGGCATGGGACTGTCCGACCTCGCGCTGGCGCGCGTGGTCTACGAGGCCGCCCGCGAGCGCGACCTGGGCGTGAAGCTCGCCCCGCAAACCCGGGAAAACCTGTTGCTGGCGCATTGAGGCGGCGGCGTGGAAATAGCCGGCGGTGCGCCGCCGAAGACGAGGAGAACGAGATGTTCGTGAACGTGAGCGGGGCCGCGCCTCGCCAACAGAATATGTGGCCTTCGGTGGTGATCACCAAGGAAGAGATCGATAGCGAGATCGAGCGCCTGATCGACGCGCCGCGGCCCGACAACGGCCGGCGCGCGAGCCTGATCGTGCACCCCGAGGCCACCGCGCCCGGCCTGGGCCTCGCCCCGGGCACCGACGTGACCATCAATGTGCTCAATCCCGGCGAGAGCACGCTCAACCTGCGCAAGAACTCCAACATGCTGGAGATCTGTATCAGCGGGGAGGGCGTGGCCACGGTCGACGGCCGGTCTTTCTCGATTGGCAAATGGGACGTGTGGAACACGCCCTCGATGCAGATCCATCAGTACCGCAACGAGGGCAAGACGCCGTGGGTGCGCCTGTCGTATTCCAACGCCCCGCTGCTCGAGAAGCTCGAGGTCCACTTCGTGGAAGAGTTCGAAGGCGCCGTGCCGCCCTCCGACGCGAACACCACGCGGCGCGAAGGGCCGGCGCCGGGCGCGGCCCGTGCGCGCGACCTGGCGCTCGACGTGCCGGTGGGCGCCGATGGAGCGCGCCTGCTGGGCTACGAGTGGCTGATCGACATCGACGTGCTGGCCTCGCGCGCGCTGCACTGGCCCTATGCCAGCGTGGCCGAGCATCTGCCGTCGGTGGAAGACATCGCCAAGGGCTACAACGGACGCCGCCTGTTCGTGCTCTACAACCCGGCGACAGAGCGCCGCATCGGCACCACGCACAGCTTCTTTGCCACGATCTCGAGCTCGCCGCCGGACAACCACCACGTCCCGCACCGGCACAGTTCTTCGGCCATCAATTACTACCTGCGCGGCGAGGGCTACAGCAAGGTCAATGGCGTGCGGCTCGACTGGAAGGCGGGCGATCTGCTGCTGTCGGCGCCGGGCTGGGCCATGCACTCGCACCACACCAAGAACAGCACGACGTCTTCGCTGACCGTGCAGGATCACCCGCTGCAGATCGCGATGGAGTCGCTGATCTGGCAGGAGCGGATGCAAGAGCCGATCCTCGCGCTGGGCAGCCAGAGCGGCTTCGAGAGCAACCGCGCCCAACTCGCCGCGGCGCGCTGACCTGACACCAAGGATTCCGACCGACATGCCGAACGCCGACGATCTCCGCGCCCGCGCGCTGCGCGCCGAACTGCGCGATCTGTACGAAGACTACGGGCACTGCCTGGACGAGGGCGACCTCGAAGCCTGGCCTGCCTTCTTTACCGAAGACTGCCACTACCGCGTCTTATCGCGCGAAAACCATGATGCCGGCCTGCCGCTCGGCCTCATCTATTGCATGAACAAGAACATGCTCAAGGACCGTGTCACAGCGTTGCGCGAAACCACGATGTTCGAGCCGCGCTCGCTGCGCCACTTCATCAGTGGCGTGATGGTGCGCGAACGCGCGGGCAACGAGGTCCGGGCGCAGGCCAACTTCGCCATCATGGAATCGCTGTCCGATCGCGAGCCGAGTCTGAACATGGTCGGCCGCTATCTCGACACCTGGCGCGAAACCGACGCCGGCTGGCGCCTCGCGCACCGCGACTGCGTCTATGACAACTACCGGGTGCGCACTTCGCTCATCGTGCCCGTTTGATTCCGGAATCGCCATGACCTGCACACACAACGACGCCCAGCACGCCTGTACCGATCACGCCGAGGCGCGCGCGGAACAGCCCATCCACATCGAACGGCGCTGGCCCCAGGAGGGCCATACCCGGATTCCGAATTGGGTCTATACCGATCCCGCCGTGTTCCAGAAGGAGATGGATATCTTCTTCAACGGCAAGACCTGGAACTACGTGGGCCTGGAATGCGAAGTGCCCGAGGTGGGCTGCTACAAGCGCAACTGGATCGGCACCAGTCCGGTGATCATGGTGCGCACCGAGAGCGGCGAGATCGCCGTGCTCGAAAACCGCTGTGCCCACCGCGGCGCGCAGATCTGCTGGCAGAACACCGGCAAGGTCGCGGACTTCACCTGCCCCTATCACCAGTGGAACTATGACCTCAACGGCAATCTGCAAGGCGTGCCGTTTCGCCGCGGCGCGATGGGCAAGGGCGGCATGCCGCGCGATTTCGACCCTAAGCAGAACGGCATCCGCAAGCTGCGCAGCGTGAATCGCGGCGGCTCGATCTGGGCCACGTTCTCCGACGAGGCGCCGAGCTTCGAGGATTTCTGCGGCCCCGAGGTGCTGGCGGAGATCGATCACATGTTGCCGGGCAAGAAGCTCAAGCTGCTGGGCTATAGCCGTCAGCTGATTCCCAGCAACTGGAAGATGTACCTCGAGAACCTGAAGGATCCGTACCACGCCACGCTGCTGCACACCTTCTACATCACCTTTGGCCTGTGGCGTGCCGACTCCAAGTCGGAGTGCATTCCGACCGGCGGCGGCGCGCACAGCGTGATGGTGTCGCACAACGAAGGCAAGAAGGTCACCGAAGCCACCTCGGAGATGAGCCGGTTCCGTAACGACCTCGAGCTGCTGGACCTGGAAACGGTTACGCCGCGGGCCGAGTTCAACCGCGGCCGCGTCGGCGGCGCATGGGTGTTTCCCGCCGCGCAGTTCGGCATCCAGGCGAACTCGCTTAAGACCCGCCACGTGATTCCGCGCAGCCCCACCGAGCACGAGCTCGTCTTCACGTACTACGGCTACGAAGACGATGACGAAGAGATGACGCGGCTGCGCCTGAAGCACGCCAACCTGTTGGGCCCGGCGGGCTTTGTCTCGATGGACGACAGCGAGATGCTCACGCAGTGCCAGATCGGCGTGACCGGCTACCCCGGCGCGCGCGGCATCGTCGAGATGGGCGGACGCGACACCGAGCCGGCCGACTACATGGTGACCGAGGTGCTGATCCGTTCGTTCTATCAGTATTACCGCGAGGCGATGGGATTCTGATCATGATGGATACCGCTATCTGGAAACCGGTGGCACTGGTCAAGGACATTTCGCCCGACACGCACACGCTGCGCGTGATGCACGAGGGCGAGGCCGTGTGCCTGTATGAGCTCGATGGGCAGGTCTGTGCCACGCAGGACAAGTGTCCGCACGGCAATGCCAGCCTCGCCGAAGGTTGGGTCGAAGACGGCACGATCGAGTGCCCGCTGCATCAGGGCGTGTTCGACATCGCCACCGGCAAGCCGCAATGCCCGCCCGTCACCACCGATCTGCGTTGCTACGAAATCCGCGTGGAAGAGGGCACGGTGTATCTGCGGGCCGACGAGGCATGAACGCCGCCGGCACTTTCGTGATCGTGGGCGCGGGGCAGGCCGGCGCCTGGGCCGCGCGCACCTTGCGCGATGGCGGTCATGCCGGCCGCATCGTGTTGTGCGGCGCCGAGGCGCATGCGCCTTACGAACGACCGCCCCTGTCCAAGGGCCTGATCACGGGCGCGACCGAGGCCGCCGAGACCACGCTGCTCAGCATGGCGGACATGCAGGCGCTCGACGTCGAATTTCTGGCCGGGCGGGCCGCCGTCGCGCTGGACGCAGCGGCGCGCGAATTGCGGTTCGCCGATGGCGCCGCGATCGGCTATGACAAGCTGCTGCTGGCCACCGGCGGCAGCCCATGCCGCCCGCCGTTGCCGGGGTTCGACAGCGCGCGGGTGCGGACCCTGCGCACGCTCGACGATGCGCTGGCGCTGCGCGCGGCGCTGGCCGGCCAGCCCCGCCTCGTCATCATCGGTGGCGGCTGGATCGGGCTGGAGCTCGCCGCCACCGCACGCACGCTGGGGTGCACCGTGACGGTGATCGAGGCCGCGCCGCGCTTCTGCGCGCGCAGCGTCATGGCGCCCGTGTCTGCGTTTCTGCTCGACCGCCACGAGGCGGCCGGGGTGACCGTGCGCATCGGCCAGGGCGTCACGGCGCTCGAAGAAGATGCACAGGGCGGGCGGGTCCGGCTGGCCGACGGCACGCAGGTGCCCGCCGATCTCGTGTTGCTGGGCGTGGGCATGCAACCCAACGATGACCTGGCGCGCGAGGCCGGGCTCGCGTGCGCGCGCGGGGTGCTTGTCGACGCGACGTGTCGCAGCTCCGATCCGCATATCTATGCGGCGGGCGACGTCGCCGTGCAGGCCCATCCCCGTGTGCCCGAAGGGCTGCGGCTCGAGTCGTGGCAGAACGCCCAGGACCAGGGCGCCGCCGCCGCACGCGCCATGCTGGGGGAGCCGGTCAGCTATGCACCCGTGCCGCTGGTGTGGTCCGAGCAATACGAGCACATGATCCAGATCGCGGGCTTTCCTGCGCTGGCGCGCCGGACCGTCATGCGTCCTGCGGGAGCCACCGGTCGTCTCTACCTCGGCCTGGACGCGGCCGGCGCGGTGGTGGCCGCCGTCGGCATCGATGCCGGCCGTGACTTCCGCGTTGCGCGCAAGCTCGTGGAGCAAGGTGCCGCGGCCCCCGCGGATTATGAAGACTGCATTGACGCGCCTGACGCGGTGGCGCCACTCGCGCCGCGCAACCCGGAGCTTGCCGCATGAACGATTCTTCTCTCTCGCACCGCGACGCCGCCTGCCGCCATGTGTTGGCGTTCTTTAGCGCGCTGGACCAGCGCCGCCACGACGAGGTTGCCGCGCTGATGGCCGCCGACGGTGTCTGGCACCGGCAGGGGCAGGCACTGGTCGGCCCCCAGGCCGTGGCCGCCGCATTGGCCGAGCGCGATCCGGCGCGCGAAACCGCACACATCGTGACCAACCTGCAAGCAGAGCCGGCGCAGGAGGGGCGGGTGCGCGTGCAGTTCTACCTGCTCGCCTACGAAAGCCGTACGGCGCCCGGCGCGGACGCCACGCCGCGTCTCGTGTCGATCCGGTCCTGCACCGACGAGTGGATCGAGACGCCGGCGGGGTGGCGGCTGGCGCAGAAGACCAGCCGGCGCCATCTGCCGCCCGAACCCGCCACGCACTGACACCTACCAAACTCTCGAGGTCTTTCATGGCTCTAGCCGTTCCTATCATCGAAGACATCGCACGCCGCCTGCATGAGGCAGAGCGCACGCGCACCCAGATCCGTCAGGTTTCGCTCGACCATCCCGACATGGACATCGCTGATGGCTATGCCGTTCAGCGCCGCTGGGTCGACCTCAAGCTGGCGGAGGGCCGGCGTCTGGTCGGCCACAAGATCGGCCTGACCTCGCGCGCCATGCAGCTGTCGTCGCAGATCGACGAGCCCGACTTCGGCGCGCTGCTCGACGACATGCTGTTCGCCGATGGCGCGTCCATCGCGCGTGATCGTTTCATCGTGCCGCGCCTCGAGGTGGAGCTCGCGTTCATTCTCGACAAGCCGCTGCGCGGTCCCGGCGTCACGCTCTTCGACGTGCTGGACGCGGTGCGCTATGTGATTCCGGCGCTGGAAATCATCGATGCCCGATCGCACCAGATCGATCCCGACACGCGTCGCCCGCGCAAGGTGTTCGACACGATCGCCGACAACGCCGCGAATGCCGGCGTGGTGATGGGCGGGCGCCCGGTGCGCGTCAACGAACTCGATCTGCGCTGGGTCGGCGCGATCCTGTCGCGCAATGCCGTCATCGAAGAAACCGGCCTGGCGGCGGGCGTGCTGAACCATCCCGCGAACGGTGTGGTGTGGCTCGCGAATCGCCTGGCCGAGCACGACGTTGCCCTCGAACGCGATCAGATCGTGCTGAGCGGCTCGTTCACGCGACCCGTGTATGCGGAGCGCGGCGATGTGTTCCACGTCGACTACGGCACCCTGGGCGCCGTGAGCTGCCGCTTCGAGTGATGACCATGAAAACCCCTCCGAATGCGTTCAAGGCGGCGCTGGCGCGCGGCGAATCTCAAGTGGGCCTGTGGCTGGGCCTGGCCAGTGGGTATGCCACCGAGGTCGTGGCCGGCGCCGGCTTCGACTGGCTGCTGATCGATGGCGAACATGCACCCAACACGCTCGATTCGATCCTCGCGCAGTTGCAGGTGTTGGCGGCCTACCCGGTCGAGCCCGTCGTGCGGCCCGCCTGGAACGATCCCGTCGAGATCAAGCGTTTGCTGGATGTCGGTGCGCGCACGCTGCTCGTGCCGATGATCCAGAGTGCCGAGGAGGCCGCGGCGGCAGTGGCCGCCATGCGTTATCCGCCCGAAGGCATTCGTGGCGTGGGCAGCGCGCTGGCGCGAGCCTCGCGCTGGAATCGCCTGCCTGCCTATCTGGACGAGGCCAACGACACCATGTGCACCCTCGTGCAGGTCGAGACGCGCCGCGGCATCGAGGCTCTCGACGCGATCTGCGCCGTCGACGGCGTGGACGGCGTCTTCATCGGCCCGGCCGACCTGGCCGCGGATTACGGCTATCGCGGCCGGCCGGCCGATCCCGCGATGCAGACCGTGATCGATGCGGCGCTGGCGCGTATCCGCAGCCACGGCAAGGCGGCCGGAATCCTGGTGAGCGATCCGATCCTGGCAGAACACTACATCGCACGCGGCAGCGTGTTCACGGCCGTCGGCGTGGACGCGACGTTGCTGGCGCGCGCGGCAACCGATCTGGCTGCACGTCATGGACGTGCGGCCACCAGTGGCGCGGCGGGCGTCTACTGACATTCGTGCCGGCGGGAGCCCGCCGGCGCTTTACTTACCGGAAGGCCGGGACAAGGCCAATGGTTCACTCGAGGAGACAACATCATGCGTATCGTCAATTCACCCGCGGCGCTCTGGGTCGCGGGCATCGCCGCCTGTATCGGCATGAGCGGCCCCGCGGTAAGCGCCGCGGGCACCGAAACCTGGCCCAGTCGCCCGATCAATCTGATCGTGCCGTTCCCGGCGGGCGGCGGCGCGGACACCCTGGCGCGGCTGGTGAGCGAACCGCTCATGCGCGACCTGGGCCAGACCATCATCGTCGAGAACCGCCCCGGCGCGGGCGGTAACATCGGCAGCGCCACCGCGTCCCGTGCCGAGCCCAATGGCTACACGCTGGCCTACGCCACCAACGGCACGCAAGCCATCAACCACTGGCTCTACAAGACCACCGGCTTCTCCCGCGATGACTTCGAGCCGATCTCGCGCCTGACCACGATCGCGGCGGCCGTGGTGGTCAACCCCGCCGATCCCTATCGCTCGCTGAAGGATCTGCTGGACGCCGCGCGCGACAAGCCCGGCATGCTCACCTGTGGTTCCGCCGGCAACGGCACGACCTCGCATCTGGCCTGCGAGCAGCTCAAGCAGATGGCCGGCGTGAACATCGTGCACGTACCCTACAAGGGCGGCGCGGCGGCCATGACCGATTTGATGGGCGGACGCCTGTCGCTGCTGATCGACGTGATGCCTAACGTGGCGCCGCAGATCAAGGCGCAGCGCCTGCGCGCGCTCGCCGTCACGACGGCCGAGCGCGTGGCGTCGCTGCCGGACGTGCCCACCGTGGCCGAAGCCGGCGTGCCGGGCTACGCCTTCTTCGCCTGGGACGCGCTCTACGCACCCAAGGGCACGCCCGCCAAAGTGCTGGACCGCCTGAACGCCGCGGTCCACAAGGCGATGGCCGAGCCCGAGATGCGCGCCCAGCTCGAAGCCCGCGGCGCACAGCCCGCGCCCACCACCCGGGAAGAACTGCGCGCATTCTCCAACCAGGAATACGAGCGCCTTGGCAAGGTCGTGCGCACGGCGGGTGCGGTGATCGACTGAGTGGGGTGAGGGGCGGCACAGCGCCTGCGGGGGGCTGTGCCGCTTTGGCTTTGCGAGGAAGTCCGCGGCGCGCCACGCGCACGTCGCGGGCGCGGCACGACAGTTATCATGGCGGCCCATGCGAACGAGGTCGGACGCCATCGTCCGGAACGTACGGTGCGCATCCTGCCTCGGCCGGACGCTCAGCCGCTCGTCCTGGCCGTCGTCCGCACCACGCCCTGCAAGGACACAAGATGGACCCGCGCAAGACCCTGCTCGCCAAGATCGAAGCCCTGGACGCCCAGGACGAAGACGCGCACTCAGGCGAGCGTGATATCCATCTGCTTGCCCAACACTTCCAGCGCGCGATCCAGCGTATCGATTTTGGTCGTGTGATGCAGATCCACGAGACGGCTCACCTCTTGCCGAGGCAGGCCCATCCGGCGCGCCAGCTCTGCCTGCGTGACCCCCTGCGCGACCAACTCATTGAGCACAAGAATCTTCGCCTGCACACTCGCCGGCAAGCTGATCAGCACTTCGTCCACCCGAGCCTTCGACGGTGCAGGCACCGCACGCTCATCCTCGAAGTAGAAATCCATCGCCGTCAGCAAGGCGTCCGCTGCCATCTCCAACGCTTCTTCGTGCGTCGCGGCGCCGGTGAGAGCTTCAGGAATATCACGAAACGACACTGTGAACCCGGTGCCATCGGTTTCGATCAGGGCGGGGAATTGCAGCATGAAGGTGGCTCCTGGCTCGGGTCGACGCAGTCGGCGAAAGAGAGACGCCTGTCAGTCTTCACAGACCAAGTTGCTTAAGAATTCGCAGTCGGAGGGATTCCCCGATTTCGTGGCTGGGGTGCCTCGGCAGGGTGGTCTGTCTGCCATTGAGGTACACCTTCAGGTGGCGCGAGCCATGCCTGAACGCCGCTCCTTGAGCGCGCAGCCACCTCACGAACTCACTCTGCTTCATCACGAACTTGGCAGTGACGAGCAGAAATAGCGTAATCAAGCGGAACGCTGTTAGTCAACAAAAATGATGACATTCCGTGGGCACCCCAGGACGATCGATCAGGTCGGGTCGCCACCTTAGCGTCTGGCCAGCGGCGTTGGGCACGGAGTGTGGCACTGTTGCCCCGGCCACGCTGCCCCCAACAGGGACCAGCGTGGCCGGCCTTGCTACAGCACGGCCACGCGCTTGCGTTCGATCAGCTCGAAATCGATCCGTGCGCCCAAGCCCGGTTCGGTGGGTGCATGCACGTAGCCGTCGGCGTCGGGCTCGATGTCTTCGATCAGACCGTACTTCTGCGCGCCACCGGGCAGCAGCACCTCGAAGAATTCGGTGTTCTTGAGCGCCATGGCGACATGCAGTTGTGCCACGTTGTTCAGCGAGTTGCCGCCGTGGTGGATCTCATAGTTCATGCGGAACGCCTCGGCCAGGTGCGCGGTCTTCAGCATGTTCGTGATGCCGCCCTTGAGTGGCACATCCCCGCGCAGGAAGTCGGTGGCGCTTTGCTGGATCCAGGGCACGTACGCATCGAGGACCGCGGCCGGGGCCTCCGTCGCCATGATCGGAATATGCAGTTGCTGCTTCAGCTTCACGTAGTTGTAGAGATCGGAGTCCTGCAACGGGTCTTCGTACCAGTAGTAGTCGAGGTCCTGGATGGCGCGCCCCACGCGGACCGCCTCGGGGTACTGGTAGGCCCAGGCTGCGTCGAGCATCAGCAGGTAGTCGTCGCCCACCGCCTTGCGCACGGCCTCGCAGACGCGGATGTCCTCCTGCCAGGGATGGGGCGGATGGATTTTGTAGGCGGCCCAGTTGCGAGACTGATAATGCAGCGCCTCGTCCGCATACTCTTCCGGCGAGTCGAGGATCATCGAGCTCGCGTAGGCCTTGATCTTGTCGCGGTAGCTGCCGATCAGGCGATGAATGGGCAAGCCCGCGACCTTGCCGGCGATGTCCCACAGCGCCACGTCGCACGCGCCGATCGTGCGGACGGTCGTGGTGCGTGAGCGCCGCCACATCGCCTGGAACAGCCGCTCGCGATCCAGTGGGTCCTGCCCCATCAGAATGGGCTTCAGGTACTTGATTAGATTCGGGGCGTCGAGGTCCGCCGGATAGTAGGCGGAGCCGAGGAAGGCGTGTCCCGTTACGCCGGTATCGGTCTGGATGGAAAGCAGGCCCAGTTTGCTCGCGCCCGCGAACTTTCCCGTGTGCGCCGCGTAGCTGGTGGGCGGAATGTCGTCCCAGGCAAACAGGGTGACGGTAACGTTATCGATCTTCATGAGCACTCCACGTGTAGGCGGCGGGCCGCCTGTTCAACATTGCAATTCGATGAGAAACGGGCCATCCGCGCGCACGCCGCGTGCGAGTGCCTGCGCCAGGCCTTCCATCGTGTCGGTGCGCGTGGCCGGCACGCCCATGCCTTCGGCCAGGCGGACCCAATCGAGCGGCGGATCGTCCAGGCTGAAAAGCGCTTGCGACGCGGGCCCTGGCGTGGCCCCCACCGCCTTCAGTTCACCTTGCAGGATCCGGTACGCGCGATTCGAGAACACGATGGTCACGACGTTGAGTCGCTCGCGCGCCTGGGTCCAGAGGGCCTGCAGCGAATACATGCCCGCGCCATCGGCCTGCAGGCAGATCACGCGGCGTGTGGGGCACGCGATCGCTGCCCCGGTCGCCGTCGGCATGCCGCCGCCGATGGCGCCGCCAGTGTTCTGCAGCCAGTCGTGGGGCGCTGCATCGAACGTCGGCACGAACAGCCCGCGGCCCGACGTCACGGCGTCTTCCATGACGATGGCGTGTTCGGGCATCAGGCGGGCGAGGACCTGCCCGAAGCCCTGCGGCGTGAAGGCGCCGGTGGGCAGAGACGTTTCGACCGGTGAGGGAGGGGTCTCGCGCTGCGGTGCCTGCAGGGCATCGGCGAGATCTTGCAGCGCGCGCTCGGCATCCTCTCCGACGCTGGCCAGCGAGATGATCCGTGTGCCTGGGGTGCACAGGTCGCTCGGCTTGTCGGGGTAGGCAAAGAAGGCGGCCGGAGGCGTCGCGCCGGCCAGAATCACCACCGGAAATGGGGCGAGCGTGGTGAGCGCCTGGTCGACGGCATAAGGCAGGCGGTCGATCGGCGGACGGCCGCGCCCGCGGGGCATGCGCGCGACGAAAGTGGTCGTTCGGAGCGCGGCCCCGGTTGCGCCGGCGACTCGCCAGGCGGCGTGCAAACCGGCCTCGCTCAGCGCGCTCGTCCCGAGCAGGATCAGTGCCGGCGCGCCGCCGCGCAGCGAGCGGGCGGCGTCGTCGATGCGGGCCATGTCGGCGCGCACCGGTGTCGGCGCGGGCAACGGCGGCCGGGGACCATCCGATTCGGTCCAGGCCGTGTCGGCGGGCAGGACCAGCGTCGCCACGCCGCCGGGGGCCGTCGTCGATTGCCGCACGGCCTCGACGGCATCGTCGGACACATCGCGGGCATGGCGCGACACGCGAACCCAGCAGGACATCGGCGCGGCCAGCGTCGCCACGTCCGAGGTGAGCGGCGTGTCGTAGCGCGCATGGTAGGTCGCGTGGTCACCCACGATGTTCACCACCGGCGTGTAGGCACGCTTGGCGTTGTGCAGATTCGCCAGGCCATTCGTCAGGCCTGGCCCGCAATGCAGCAGGGTAGCAGCGGGCGTGCCCATCATGCGGCCATAGCCGTCGGCGCAACCGGTCACCACCGTTTCGGCCAGGCCCAGCACGCACCGCATGCCGGGCACGCGATCCAGCGCGGAGACAAAGTGCATCTCCGAGGTGCCGGGATTGGCGAAGCAGGTCGTCACGCCCGCGTCCACGAGCGTCTGCACCAGCGCCTGGGCGCCGTTCATCGAAGCCTGCCTCATCCCCGCTTCTCCGTGTACAGACGCATCCCTTCGATCACGCCGGGGCGCGCCGCCAGCCGACCAGCCCATGCCGTCAACGCCGGGAACGCCACGGGGTCGAGCGCGTCGGCGCGCAGCGCGTAGTTGGGGTAGAGCACGAAGTCTGCGTAGCTCAGCTCGCCGGCCAGGTAATCGCGTCCGGCCAGATGCTGCTCGACCACGCCGAAATACCGTAGAAAGCGCTTGCGGAACAGGTCGATGTGCGCGGGGACCTTTTCAGGCGACACGACTTCCACCTGGTTCATGGCGGCGCTCGTGCCGCCGACGTCGGTGCCCGCTTGCCACGCCCACTGCATCGCGAGCGCACGGCCGGCGTCGTCGCCAGGGACGAAGCGGCCGGCTTTCTGGCAGGTATAAAGAACGATGGCGCCTGATTGCGCCAGCACCAGCGGCTTGCCACCGGGTCCGGCGGGGTCGACCAGCGCGGGGATCTGGCTTGCCGGGTTGATGCGCCGGTACTCGTCCGTCTTGTGGGCCCCCGCGCCCACGTCGATGGGAATCACACGGTGGGGCAGGCCGGATTCAGCCAGGGCGATCGTGGCGCGCAGCCCGTTCGTGGTGCGCCATGCATACAGATCTATCACTGCAATTACCTCTCGTGTTGAGACTGGGAAGTTCGCCGCCGGCCAGGTGCGGCCGGCTAGGTGCGGCCGGCTAGGCGCCGCGGGCGAGGCGCGGCCGGCTCAGGCACTGCTGGCCAGGCGCGCCGCGCCGTGGTCATTCCACTTTCACGTTCGACTGCTTGATGAGGGCGGACCAGTCGCCCGCCTCCTTGTCGAGCCATTGCTTGTATTCGTCGGCGCTTTGGTAGACCGGCTCGACCATCATCTTGCGCAGCGTTTCCTGCGTGGTGGGCTGACGCATGAAGTCCTGCACCGCCTGGTTGAGCTGCTTGATGGTTTGGGGCGTTGCGTTGGCCGGTGCGAACAAGCCCTGCGAGATCATTGCCGTGAAGCCCGGCACGCCGGACTCGCTGATCGTCGGGATGTCCGGCGCGTAGGGAGAGCGCTGTGGCGTGGCGATGGCCAGCGCGCGCAGCTTGCCGCTGCGCAGCAACTCGAGCACCGATGGCAGCCCGGTGAACACCATGTCGAGGTGGCCCCCGACCGTATCGGTGATGGCCGGCCCGCTACCCTTGTACGGCACGTGCATCAGCTTTATGCCGGCTTCCTTCATGAGTTTCTCGGCGGCAAGATGGGTGATGCCGCCGGTGCCCGACGACCCGATGGTCAGCGAGCCGGGAGATTTCCTCGCGGCATCCAGCACGTCGGAAAACGTCTTGAAGCGCGAGTTGGCGGGCACCACGAGCACATTGCCGAAGGTCGCGAGATTGGCGACCGGCGTCAGATCCTTGACGCCGTAGTTAAGGGATTGGTAGAGCGACGGCACGATCGTGTAGACGGCCGAGTCGGACACCAGCAGCATCTTCTGGTCGGGCGTGGAGCGCGCCACGGTCTCGGTGCCGATGATGCCGCCCGCGCCCGAGCGGTTTTCCACGATGACCGTTTCCTTGAGCGCCTTGCCCAGGCCCGGGGCGAAGAGCCGGCCGAACAGGTCGGAACCGCCGCCGGGGTTGTAGGGCACGACAATCCGCACGGGTGCCGAGGCGTGCGTGCTCGGGAGCACGGCGAGGGAGAGGCCGAGCGCGAGGCAGGCCGTCCGTATCCGAATCTTCAACATTGTTTGTCTCCATGGTTTTTATAGGTACGACTCACAGCGATGAACTGCATCCCGCCGCCGTACTCACATTCGCGATGACATGTGAGTGCGCGCGCGGCATGCCGGAAGACGTCGGACTGCACGCCTTGCGTGTCCAGGTCTAGAACGTGCCGGGGTAGGCGCCGCCATCGAGCAGCAGGTTCTGCCCCGTGATGTAGCCGGCGTGGACGCTGCACAGAAACGCGCACAGGGCGCCGAACTCGTCGGGCGTGCCGAAGCGCTGCGTCGGGATGGCGCGACGACGCATGCCGGTGTAATCGTCCAGCGGCTGCTGGGCGCGCTCCGCCATGACGGCGAGATTGGCGCGCAGACGATCGGTGTCGAAGGTGCCCGGCAGGAGGTTGTTGAACGTGACATTGCGGCCGGCCAGCGCGGGCTGGCGTGCCAGTCCCGCCACGAAACCGGTGAGCCCGGTGCGCGCGCCGTTGGACAGGCCGAGCGCGGCGATGGGGGCTTTGACCGCCGACGATGTGATGTTGATCACCCGTCCGTAATTGCGCTCGGCCATGGCGTCGACCGTCTCGCGGATGAGTGCGATGGGCGCGAGCATGTTCGCGTCGAGCGCGCGGATCCAGTCGTCGCGCGCCCAGGCGCGCATGTCGCCGGCCGGCGGTCCCCCCGCGTTGTTGATCAGAATGTCCACGCGCGGCGCGGCATCCAGCGCGGCTCGGCGGCCTTCCGGCGTCGTGATGTCGCCGACCGCTGTCCGCACCTCGGCGCGGGGTGCGACGGCGCGCAACGCGTTCGCCGCCTGCTCGAGCCGCACGCCATCGCGTGCCGTGAGCACGACATTCACGCCTTCGCTCGCGAGCGCCTGGGCGCATCCCCAGCCCAGGCCCTTGCTTCCCCCGCATACCAGGGCCCATTTGCCAGCGATACCCAAGTCCATGCTGTCTCCTTCATCTTCGTCGGCGCGTATGCGCGTGGTTTGGCTAAAATTACACGATTGTTAAGTTGTAAGGCAACTAGTGTTTTAACGGACTCCGCTCAGCCGTCCCCGCCGTGCGGCCGGGGCGGTATGAGGACTTACACTGGCACCTGTTTCCGGAATTTTCTATGCCCAGAACCCAAGCGAAACGTACCGCGCCCGTCGCCGCGCCGCTGGCTTCCGACACGGAAGACCTGCGCGCGCAGCGTCCGCCGCGACTTGCCGACCAGCTCTACGACCGCCTGCTGCAGCAGATCACCTACGGCAAGTACCCGGAGGAAAGCCGGTTGCCGTCCGAGCACGACCTCTGTGCGGCCTTCGGTGTATCGCGACCCGTGGTGCGCGAAGCGCTGTTTCGACTGCAGGCCGACGGCATCATCGTGTCGCAGCGGGGCGCCGGCTCCTATGTCCGCAAGCGTCCGAGCCCGGAACTGGTTCGCCTCGCGCCGATCGGCGGGCTCGCGGAGCTCGTGCGATGCATGGAGTTGCGCAGTGCGCTGGAGGGCGACGCGGCTTATATGGCGGCCCAGCGCCGTACCGATGAAGATTTGCAAAGCATGGCCGCAGCCCTTCACGACATGCAGGCCGCCTTCGAGGCACGCCAGGTGGGCAACGAAGCCGACTTCCGCTTCCATCAGGCGATCGCGGCAGCCTGTGGCAACGACCTGTTCGTCACCATGCTGCAGTCGTTATCGCAGCAGATCTTCGACTACATGCGCGTCATGCGCAGCCTGGCCCTGGCCAGCGCCGTGACCCGCGGCGAGCGCGTGCAGCAAGAGCACGCGCGCATTTTTCAGGCCATCAAAGATCAGGACCCCGAAGAGGCCCGCGAGGCGATGCGCGACCACATCTACAACTCGCGCATGCGCACGTTGGACGAGAGCTTCCTGCCGGCCAGCAAGCCACCGCGCAAGTGAGGGGCGTTTGATTCGCGGGTCCAGCCTTCGTAGATCGAGATAGCCAATGGCCGCCGCGTGGTGACAGGGAGGGAGGAGAGGCGCACGCGCAGTCCTCCGAACCGTTCTTGCGTACGCAACAGACGCGCGCGCAGGAAGCCAGCCGTGCCGACGAGACGGCGCAGGGAAGCAGAATCAGGGAAAGCGGAGGGTGGTGCCCGAGGCCGGAATCGAACCGGCACGCCTTGCGGCGGGGGATTTTGAGTCCCCTGCGTCTACCAATTTCACCACTCGGGCCGAGGGTCGCGGATGCGTCCGGATGACGTATCGCGGTAGAAGAGAAGACCGCGATTATATGCGGTCTGGAGAAGATTGTCAGGCGAGGTGCGGGGCGCAGGCCGGAGGAGGGTCCGCGCCCCGAGGCGTCGAGCGGCGCGACGAAGCGGCGCCGCTCAACTTCCACTATTTCTCAGGCATAGGCGCCGCGCCGTCCACGGGAATGGTTGGCGCCGTCCGCCCTTACTTCTTCTCGGGCAGGAACCAGTTCATCACCAGGGCGGCGATGCCGCCGGTGGCGACGCCGGATTCGAACACGTTCTTCACCGCGTCGGGCAGGTGCGACAGGATCTGCGGCACTTGCGAGACGCCCAGGCCCAGGGCCAGGGACACGGCGATGATGAGTAGCGCGCGGCGGTCGAGCTGGACGCCGGCCAGGATGTTGATGCCGGATGCGGCGACCGCGCCGAACATCACCATGGCGGCGCCGCCCAGCACGGGCTCGGGCACGGCCTGCAGCAGGCCGGCCACGGCCGGGAACAGGCCCAGCAGGATCAGCATGCCGGCGATCCAGACGCCGACGTGGCGGCTGGCGATGCCGGTGAGCTGGATCACGCCGTTGTTCTGGGCGAAGACCGAGCTCGGGAAGGTGTTGAAGATACCGGCCAGCAGCGAGTTCGCGCCGTTGACCAGCACGCCGCCCTTGATGCGCTGCATCCACAGCGGGCCGTCGACGGGCTGCTTCGAGACCTTGCTGGTGGCGGTGACGTCGCCGATGGCCTCGAGCGAGGTGACCAGATAGATGATCAGCATCGGCACGAACAGCGCCCACGAGAAGCCCAGGCCGAAGTGCAGCGGGGTGGGGATCTGGAACAGGGCGGCTTCGCGGGCGCCGGTGAAGTCCAGGCGGCCCATGAAGGCGGCGGCGATGTAGCCCACGGCCAGCGCCAGCACGAGCGCGGTGCTGCGCACCCACACGACTGGCACGCGGTTCAGCAGGATGATGGTGCCGAGCACCAGGCCGGACAGGGTCAGGTTCTCCGCGCTGGCGAAGGTGCCGTTGCCCATGGCCGAGTAGCCGCCGCCCATGCTGATGAGGCCGACCTTGATCAGGGTGAGGCCGATCAGCAGCACGACGATGCCGGTCACGAGCGGCGAAATCAGGCGCTTCACGAACGGCAGGATGCGGCTCACGCCCATCTCGATGAACGAGCCGGCGATGACGACGCCGAAGATCGCGGCCATGACGGCCTCGACCGGCGTGCCCTGCTTCACCATGACCGAGCCGCCGGCGATCAGCGGACCCACGAAGTTGAAGCTCGTGCCCTGCACGATCAGCAGCCCCGCGCCCAGCGGGCCGAAGCGCTTGCACTGCACGTAGGTGGCGATGCCAGAGATGACCAGCGACATGGACACGATCAGGGTGGTGTCGCGGCTGCTCACGCCCAGGGCCTGGCAGATCAGCAGGCCGGGGGTGACGATGGGCACCAGGATGGCCAGCAGGTGTTGCAGGGCGGCAATGAAGGCCACCGGGGGCGCCGGGCGATCGTCGTGGCCGTAGACCAGGTCGTGGCGGGCGTCTGCCTCGGGCGTGCCGGAGGGCAGGGGTTGGGTCAGGGAGGAGGGTTGCATGGGCGGAGGGCCGGCAGGGGTACGGGAAAAGTGCGGCATTTTAGCGGTGTCAGCCGGGAGTCAGTCATAAAGCCGCTCACCGGCCTTGAAAACCGTGGCAAGACCCCCACATGCCTAGGGTTTACCGGCGGCTGTGCGGGGCAGAACGCCTCGCCGGCCGATGACGGGGTCGCCCTCGGGGCTCCCATTCATTTACCTAGCCACTTCGAACCATGAGCCAAACCGCCACGCCTTCCGCATCCGAAACCCTGGGCTTTCAGGCCGAGGTGAAGCAGCTGCTGCACCTGATGATCCACTCGCTCTACAGCAACAAGGAGATCTTCTTGCGGGAGCTGGTGTCCAACGCGTCCGACGCCTGCGACAAGCTGCGCTTCGAGGCGATCGACGAGCCGGGGCTGCTGGCCGGCGACAGCGAGCTCGCCATCCGCGTCGATTACGACAAGGCCGCCCGCACGATCACCATCACCGACAACGGCATCGGCCTGTCGCGTGACGAAGCGATCGCCAACCTCGGTACGATCGCGCGCTCGGGCACCAAAGAGTTCTTCTCGCAGCTCACCGGCGACAAGCAAAAAGACGCGCAGCTGATCGGTCAGTTCGGCGTGGGCTTCTATTCCTCGTTCATCGTGGCAGACAAGGTCACGGTCGAGAGCCTGCGCGCGGGTGCGCCGGCCGATGCGGCCATCCGCTGGGAGTCCGACGGCCAGGGCGAGTTCTCGATCGGCGCCTCCGGCAAGACCACCCGCGGCACCTCGGTCACGCTGCATCTGCGTGCCGACGAAGACGAGCTGCTCAATGGCTGGAAGCTGCGCGAGATCCTGCGCCGCTACTCCGACCACATCTCGCTGCCGATCCGCATGGTCAAGGAAGAATGGGATGCCGAGAAGGGCGAGCAGGTCGCGCGCGACGAATACGAAACCGTCAATCAGGCCAATGCGCTCTGGACGCGCGCCAAGAGCGACGTGACCGAAGAGCAGTACCGCGAGTTCTACAAGACCGTCTCGCACGATTACGACGATCCGCTCGCCTGGACCCACAACCGCGTCGAAGGCCGCAGCGAATATACGCAGCTGCTGTATGTGCCCAAGCACGCGCCCTTCGATATGTGGGACCGCGATGCGCGCCGTGGCGTCAAGCTGTATGTGCGCCGCGTTTTCATCATGGACGATGCCGAGCAGCTGCTGCCGTCGTACCTGCGCTTCGTGCGCGGGGTGATCGACTCGGCCGACCTGCCGCTCAACGTCTCGCGCGAGATCCTCCAGGAAAGCCGCGACGTGCGCGCGATCCGCGAGGGCTCGGCCAAGCGTGTGCTGTCGCTGCTCGAGGATCTGGCCGAAAACCGCCAGGATGACTACGCCGCGTTCTGGACCGAGTTCGGTCAGGTGCTCAAGGAAGGTGCGGGCGAAGACCCGGCCAACCGCGAGCGCATCGCCAAGCTGCTGCGTTTTGCGTCCACGCAGGGCGAGGGCGCGGCGCAGACAGTGTCGTTCGCCGACTACCTCGGCCGCATGAAAGAAGGCCAGGACAAGATCTACTACGTCACCGCCGACAGCCACTCCGCCGCGGCCAACAGCCCGCATCTCGAGATCTTCCGCAAGAAGGGCATCGAAGTGCTGCTGCTGTGGGATCGTGTCGACGAGTGGATGCTCTCGCACCTGCGCGAGTTCGACGGCAGGTCGCTGGTGTCGGTGGCCAAGGGCGGCCTCGACCTCGAAGCGCTGGCCGACGACGAAGAAAAGAAGCATCAGGCCGAAGTGACCGAGCAGTTCAAGCCGCTGGTCGAACGTCTGCAGCAGACGCTCGAAGGTCAGGTCAAGGAAGTGCGCGTCACGCTGCGTCTGGTGGACTCGCCGGCATGCGTGGTGGTGGGCCAGAACGAACTCAGCCCGCACCTCCTGCGCATGCTCAAGGCGGCCGGCCAGGAAGCGCCCGATCTGAAGCCCGTGCTCGAGATCAATCCCGAGCATGCGCTGATCGCGCGCATCCGCGACACCAGCGACGAAGACTTCGGCGCCTGGGCCCAGCTGCTGCTCGATCAGGCCCTGCTCGCCGAAGGCGCGCAGATCGCCGATCCGGCCGCCTTCGTGAAGCGCCTGAACGCGCTGCTGCTGAAGGTGTAATGCACTGACTGCGCCCGCGCGAGCGGGCGCGTCCGGAAAACGCCTGTTCCGCCCGCCCGGCCCTGATGCCGGGCGGAGCGGGGCAGGCGTTTTGCATTGGGGGCGCGCCATTGCGGTCGGCGCGAGGCCTCTCGGGCAGCCGTTCATCGCCGGGTCGAGTTCGCGCTTCGCGCGACCCTTCTATCTCCTGTCTGTGAGCGCTTCGGAGCAGGCGTGTCGCCGCGATGGGCGGCCCCCGCTACGGGCGGCCCCCGCTACGGGCGGCCCCGCGACCTAGGGCAAACCCGCAATAAGAAATTTTGATCGGGGTCTATCGGAACTTGTGATTGGACGCCGCGCGCGCGGCTGCGGTGCAATGCCTGATATCGCGGTCGGACTGCCGGCCAGGCATTCACAAGGGAATTCGATGTCCACGCAAGCGCATGCACGAAACGGAGCCGCCCTGGCGTACCAGGCACGGCTCGATGCCCGGTCGGGCAAGCTCACCGGCCCCACGGCCAATCTCGCGCCGGGCCAGGTGCAGGCCAACCTCGCCATCCTGCCGCGCGCGCTGGCCGCGGATTTTCTGCACTTCTGTCAGCTCAACCCCAAGCCGTGTCCGCTGCTGGCCATGTCGGAGCCGGGCGATCCCGCGCTTCCCACGCTGGGCCACGACATCGATATCCGCAAGGACATTCCGCGTTATCGGGTGTGGAAGGATGGTGAGCTGGTGGCCGAGCCCACCGACGTGAGCGAGTACTGGCGCGACGACCTGGTGTCGTTTCTGATCGGCTGCTCGTTTTCGTTCGAAGAAGCCATGCTCGACAACGGTTTGCCGGTGCGGCATATCGAGCAGGGCAGCAACGTGCCGATGTATCGCACCAATATTCAGACGGCCCGTGCCGGCGTGTTCGGCGGTCCGTTGGTGGTGTCGATGCGGCCGCTCAAGGCGGCAGACGCGATCCGCGCGGTGCAGGTGACGTCGCGCTTTCCGTCGGTGCACGGCGCGCCGGTGCACCTGGGCGATCCGTCCTTGATCGGCATCGCGGATATCAACCAGCCCGACTACGGCGATGCCGTCGAGATCCGGCCCGGCGAGATGCCGGTGTTCTGGGCCTGCGGCGTCACGCCGCAGTCGGTGGTCGCCGCGGTACGGCCGGAGTTCTGCATCACGCACGCGCCCGGCCACATGCTGGTCACGGATCTGCAGAACAGCCGCATGGCGATCCTGTAGTCAGGGTTGCGCGCGCAACGAAACCACCATCATGAGTTCGGGCGCCAGCGCCGCCTCGATGGCCGGGGCGCGCTTGGCGACGGCCGGCTGCGGCGTGTCGCTGGACGGCGTCGGCAACGGGGTGTACATCAGCCCGAGCAACAGCATCGCGGCGATCACAAGCGGCCCCGTCGTTTCGAGGTAACGGACCGCGCGCGCCAGCCAGGGATGGCTGGGCAGGTCCAGGGCGTCGGCGGTGATCGAATGCGTGCTCATGGCGGGGTCCGGGGTGTCTGGCGGACGGCGGTGGCGCGAGGCACAACGCCGCCCGATTAAAAACTGCATCGTCATGGCCCGGCGCGTCGCGCGGGCCATGCTCGTCATCGTTTACTTCTTGCTGGCGGCCTGGATCGCCGAGTAGCTGGCCATCAGGTTGCGGTAGTCGGGGATGTGGTTGGCGAACAGCGTGCCCAGACCCTCGATGTCGTTGCGCCAGTCGCGGTGCAGCTCGCAGGCCACGCCGAACCAGGTCATTAGCTGGG
>NZ_NEVP01000003.1:0-80416 GCF_002261315.1 Bordetella genomosp. 5 | reverse complement strand
TGCGCGCTCGGGGTCAGCAGGCCCACCGAGGTGTCGAAGGCATGCTCGACCTTCACGCCCAGATCGCTCTTGAGCGAGTTGGCACGCGTCGAACCCACCTTCAGGCCCGCGCCGTTGCCGCCGCTCTCCGTGTAGCCTTCCTGGCGCAGGTGGCTGTAGCTCAGGCCCGCCAGCGGCGTCAGCGTGGTGCGCGGGCTCAGCGCGATCGGGTAGCCCGCCAGCACCGAGGTCACGTACTGCGTGCCGTCGTACTTGCCCCGGGCATGGCCCGCGAAGCCGGTGTACGAGATGTCGCGCTCGGTGTCGTAGCGCTGGCGCACCACACCGGCCATCACGTTCACGTACCACGGACGGCCGTCGTAGCCGGCGTAGGCGGTCAGGCCATACGAGTTGACCTTGGCGCTGCTGCCGTCGTTGGCGTCCTTGTTGTCGACGTTGGTGCGGGCATAGCTGAACATGCCGCCCACGCGCCAGTTCGGGCTCACCAGCGTGTCGGCACCGAGCAGCAGGCCGTTGAAGCGCGCGTCGTAGCCCGCCACATCGTCACGCTCGCTCTGGCGCGCACGGCCGCCGAAGTATTGGCCCCACATCGCCGGCTGCAGGCCGGTTTCACCGGTGGCCACACCGGTCGCGCCGGTCGGCGCCGAGCGCATGCTGTCCAGACGCGCGTTGGCGATGTCCAGCGATTGCGCGGTGGCGCGCTGCGCGCCTTGCGAGGCGGCCGTCTTCACGGCCGACGGCGCGAGCTGCGCGCCCACGCGATTGGCTTCCGCAGTCGAACCGAGCGCGGCTGCGGGGTTGAACACGTCCAGCAGCGTCTGGTCGATGCCCTGGTAGTTGAACAGGCCGGTCAGCGCCGAGGTGGCGTTCGAGGTCGTGGCCGGGTTGCGCGGCGCGGGGCTCGGCGGAACGACGACGTCCGGCGTGGGCGTGACGACCGGCGTCTCGGGCACGACCGGAACTTCCGGCGTGATCGGGGTCTCGGGCGTCGGGGTAGGAGTCGGCGTCGGGGTGGGCGTAGGCGTCGGCGTCGGCGTCGGCGTCGGGTTCGGGTTCGGGTTCGGGTTCGGGTTCGGGTTCGGGTTCGGAACGATCGGACCGGTGTTCTTTTCGCCGATCGTCAGCACCAGATGGGCACCGTCACCGGCCATCATTTCGGACGCGCTGACCGAGCCATCGTAGCCTTCCGCCGACGCCTTGATCTTGTCGCTGTGATATTGCGCGTCACCGGCGGTGGACACGGCCACGAAACGCTGGCCCTTCGCGAAGTCGTACTTGCCGAACTTGACGACCTTCACCGACGTGCCGCTTTCCAGCACGGTGTCGTTCATGACGATCAGACGGCCATAGCCGCTATCGGTCGGTGCACCGTCGACCACTGCGTTCTCGAAAACGCCGAGTTCGAGTGTCGCGTTCGCGCCCTGCGTGTAGTTGCCGAACACGGTGGTGGGCTGGGCCAGCCGAACCGTGGCGCCCTTGTTCTGCAGCGTCCGGCCGCTCAGATTCATATCGCCCGAGATCTGCAGCTTGCCCTGGCCGAAGATCACGTCCGCGTTGCTGGTCAGGATCACGGGGAGGCTTCCCATCGCTTGCAGGGTGCCGTAGGTCTGGCTGCCGCCGTTGATTGTCAGCGCATTGGTCGATTTGTTTTCGATCGTGCCCGTGATCGTGCCCGTGTTGACGATCGAGTCGATTCTGCCCGTGGCGCCGTTCGAGATCGCGAACAGGCTGCCCGACATCTTCCCGGCGTTGGTGAACGTGCCGATCTCGCCTTGGTTCGAGATGCCGCCGTACAAACGTCCGCTATTGTTCAGCTCCGTGATGACGGCGCCCGAGGCGTTCCGGATCGCATCGCCGGCGAGGCCGCTGCCCCCCAAACCGTCGATTGCGCCGAAGTTGTCGAGTCTGTCGATGACGCCTCTATTCTCCAGCCCAGCCGTGCCCCCGTTGCCCGCGATCCGCGCTTCGGCGCCGTTGATGAGTGTGTTGATCGTGCCGATATTACGGATGGCGGGCGAATACTGGCTTTCGAACTTCGCCGTGCCGATGGTTTCGAGCTTGACGATGGTGCCGGTGTTGAGAAGCGCGGGCGAAAGCGTACCCAGGATGTCGGCCCGATTCTCGAAGCTCTGAATGACGCTCCTGTTGGCCACGCCGGTCTGGCCGAGGATCGTTCCGCTGTTGGTCAGCGTCCCCAGGTTGAAGTCGTTGCGCAGGCCCGCCTCACTGACGTCCAGCCCCATCGCACCCTTGTTGTCGATGAAGGCTGCGTCGGTGCCCGTCCACAATCCGTACTCATTCGTGCCAACGCCACCGAAGATGGCGTCTTCCGTGGCCGTGACGCCAGCCGGGTTCCACAGGCGCAAGGTATAGGCATGAGTACCCGATATCACGTCCGGCGGCATCTGCGGCAGCGGTTGAGACTGGGCGGGCAAAGCGATGCCCCCGAGCGCGGCCGCGAGTGCCAGCGTCAACAGGCGGGGCGAGAACGTCGCGGCGGCGCGAACGGAGTGAGAACGACTCGGGTGGGACATGAGGTCAACCGTTTGAACAGAAAAAGGGCCGCCCTCTCGGGCTGGCGGACAAGGGTGGAAACTTCGACACCGGTACACGTCGCGCCACCTCGAATTCGAGGGCGGCGCAGCGGCGGCAATGCCTCGAAAACGGTTTCAGAAAAGTCACCGAACGACACAATTGCTCGGCCATGTTGCATCAAATATTTACGAATAATCTCGGGAAAAGGCGATCTACGGGCCGTATTTCGATTGATTAGACGGAACGAAACGGACAAATCAGAAATTATTGGAAATAAATTGATGTGCGCAGCAAATATGCGGCGAGAACCGTAATTTGCGTAACCGTGACGTCTGTTACCGACACGATCTGGTGCCGGAACGGGGTCGCGAGGGCGCTCGAGAGGGCCCGTAAAGGCCTCGACGGTGGTGTTTTTGCAACGTCCGGACGTCGCTCGGCTGCCGGGCGGCGACGGGAGCTGGGGAGATACGGCCGGCGAGGTGCGGCCGGCCAGGTGCGGCCGGCGAGGTGCGGCCGGCGAGGAGTGGCGGGCGATGGGTGCCGGGCCGAAATCTGCCCGCCGGCGTGCCCATCTCGCGGTCTGGCGAGTCCTGCCGCCCTGCTCTAGCGCGCGCAGCCCGGCGCTTCGGCCAGCAGGCGCGGCCAGATCGCCGACCAGTCGCTCTCGTGCGACATGCCGGGTTCGATCCACACGCGGGCGCAGGGCCCGGCGGCGCGCGCGAATCCTTGCGCGATGGCGGGCGGCACGATGCTGTCGCGCGCACCGCTCACATGGAGCTGCGGGACGCGGGCCACTCGTGATGCCACATCGATCGGATCGAGCGATTCCGGCATCGCACTCACCTCGTGCAGGCGGTTGACGCCGCCCACGTCCAGGTTGCCAGCCACCGTGCGCACCGCCACCACGTCATTGCGACGCGCGGCGATCAGCACGGCAAGCGCGCCCCCGCCCGAGTAGCCGACCAATTGCACCGGCTGGCCCGGTGCCAGCCGACGCGATACCGCGGTGTTCAGCGCCTGCACCACTTCCTCGGCATAGCGCTTGCCGGTCCAGTAGCCGACCTTGCAGCCGGGATTGGCCGACATCGGCGTGTACTGGCACGGACGCGCGAGGTACAGCACGTTCGGGCCGGGGTCGGCCGCCGCGAGCTGCAGCCCCACGGCCTTGCGCGGCGTGGGATCGTCCGAGGGCCGATTGCGCGACCGCCAGGCGAAGCCATCGCCTTCGATATACACGGTCAGCGGAAGATCGGCGCGCGTGATGCGCGCATACGCGGTGAGTACGAACGGGCCCGCCGCGATCTGCTCGTGCTGCAACTGGGCACGTCCGGCCAGCGCGCTGGCGTGCAGCCGGGGATCGCCCGCGCAGGCGAGCAGCGCGCCACACAGCGGCAGGAGCGCCGCCAGGCGGACGAGGCGGGTGAGACGAACGTTCATGACAGACGCGCGGACCCGAGGCCCGACCGGATTCGAAGATGCGCGATTATCGCCGTGAATCCCGCGGGCGGCGCGGCCCGACGCCCGCGAGCACCGCCAGGCGCGCGACCGCGCGGCCCGGCAGTGCATATGCCACCTCATGCGGCGCGTATCAGGCGTTCGCCTCGATATGCTCGGCCACGGCGCGGCCCAGCGCCTCGGTGCTGGCCTGCCCGCCCAGGTCCGGCGTGCGAGGCCCGTGCGCCAGGCAATGCTCGATCGCGCGCAGGATGGCATCGTGCGCCTCCTGGCTGCCCAGAAACTGCAGCATCAGCGCGCCCGACCAGATCATGGCGATCGGATTGGCGATGCCCTTGCCATAGATATCCGGCGCCGATCCATGCACCGGTTCGAACAGCGAAGGGAACTTGCGCTCCGGGTTGAGGTTGGCCGACGGTGCGATGCCGATGGTGCCGGTGCAGGCCGGGCCGAGATCGGACAGGATGTCGCCGAACAGGTTCGAGGCCACCACCACGTCGAAACGCTGCGGCTGCAACACGAAGCGGGCCGCCAGGATATCGATGTGCTGCTTGTCGATACTCACCTCGGGATAGTCGCGGCCGATCTCGTCGGCGCGCTCATCCCACCACGGCATGCTGATCGCAATGCCATTGCTCTTGGTCGCCACGGTGAGGTGCTTGCGCTCGCGCTGGCGCGCCAGGTCGTAGGCGTAGCGCATCACGCGATCGGTACCGTGGCGCGTGAACACCGACTCCTGGATCACGATCTCGCGATCGGTGCCCGCGAACAGCCGGCCACCCAGGTTGGTGTACTCGCCCTCGGTGTTCTCGCGAACGATATAAAAATCGATATCGCCCGCGCGCCGCCCGGCCAGCGGGCACGGCACGCCCTCGAACAGCCGCACGTGGCGCAGATTGATGTACTGGTCGAATTCGCGGCGGAACTTGAGCAGCGAACCCCACAGCGAGACGTGGTCGGGCACGGTGGCCGGCCAGCCGACCGCGCCGAAGAAGATGGCGTCGTAGCCCTGCAACTGCGCTTTCCAGTCGGCCGGCATCATGTCGCCGTGCGCCGCGTAGTACTCGCAGTTGGCCCAGGGAAAGGTATCGATCTGCAGCGTGAGGCCGAAGCGGCGGGCCGCGGCCTCCACCGCGCGCAGGCCCTCGGGCATGACTTCGTTGCCGATGCCGTCGCCGGCGATGGCTGCGATCTTCAGGATGTGAGACATAAGAGATTCCGGTGTACGTCGATCAGGACAGCCGGCATCGTAGGACGCCGCTCAAGACATCTACAATGGGCGCTTCTGTGAAATGACTATGCACAGTTCATGAATAATGACCTGCTCCCCGCCGACCTGCGGGTGTTCTGCGCCGTCGTGCGCGCGTCCAGCTTTTCGCGCGCGGCCGAAGACCTCGGCATGTCGCCCGCCTACGTCACCAAACGCGTGCGCCTGCTCGAAGACAGCCTGGGCACCACGCTGTTTCATCGCACCACACGCAGCGTGGTGATCAGCGAGGCAGGCGAGCGCGTCTATCACTGGGCCCGCCGCATCCTCGACGACGTCGACCATCTGGTCGAAGAGGTCGGCGTGACGCGCCGCGAACCGCGTGGCTCGCTGCGCGTGAGCAGCAGCTTCGGCTTCGGCAGGCGCGTGGTCGCCCCCGCGCTGTCGGAGTTCGTGGCGCGCCATCCCGCGATGCAGGTGCGATTCGAGGTGTTCGACCGGCTCATCGATGTGGCCGCCGAAGGCTACGACCTCGACGTACGCGTGGGCGACGTGATCGCGCCGCACCTGATCGCACGCAAGCTCGCGAGCAACCATCGCGTGCTGTGCGCCGCGCCCGGCTATCTGGCCGCGCGGGGCACGCCCCGTACGCTGCCCGAGCTGGCCGCGCACGACTGCCTCGTCATCAAGGAGCGCGATCACCCGTTCGGCGTGTGGCGCATGCAACGCGGCCATCAGGAGCACACCGTGAAGGTGCGCGGGCCGCTGTCGGCCAACAACGGCGAGATGGTGGTGCAGTGGGCGGTGGACGGACGCGGCATCGTGCTGCGCTCGATGTGGGACGTGGCCCCGCTGCTCGGTGCGGGCAAGCTGGTGCAGGTGCTGCCGCAGTACCGCCAGAGCGCCGACATCTGGGCCGTGTACCCGTCGCGGCTCAATGCCTCGGCCAAGGTGCGCGTGTGCGTGGAGTTTCTCGCGGCGAGGATGGCTCATCTGGGCCTGGCCCATCACGACCCCGCCCATCACGGGCTGCCGCATGGCGAGCGGGCCGCTGGCGGCTCGCCCGATCCCGCGCCGAGCGGTCCCGGATCGAAAGCCTGAGATCCGCCGTCTTCACCAAGGCCCGTCGAACCACCCTGAAGCGTTGTGTCATAGCCTGACACGAATGCGCGGCACGCGGCCGGGGCGGGATTGTTAGCATCCCGCTTTCTCCGTCAGCCGCGATCACCATGAGCATCTTCTCGCGTTTCTTCGGCCGCAAAGACCCGGCCAACGAGTCTCCCGCCTCCGTCACCGCCGCCGATCCGTCGGCCCTGGTCGCGAATCCGGACATCGAAAATCCGCTGAGCCTGCAGGTCGTGTTCCCCGGCACGCTGCCCATTCAGGCGGGCGCGCTGACCCAGGCGCTGCGCGACTATCACAGCTCGATGCAGGATGCCCGTGTCGAGATCGCGCCCGACATGGACGAGTTGTTCGCCCTGGCGGGATGGGGCGAGCACGTGATCCGGCTCGTCGGTTTCAACGCGCCCCTGCCGCATGACGCGCTCGAGGTCTGCGTGGCGCCGGCGCACTATCCGGCCGACGTCAAGGAACAGGTGCGCGCGCACGGCAGCCACGTCCTGCTGTATTACGCCGGCCACGCCACCGATCCGTTCGATCAATACGTCGCGCTCGCCACCATGGCAGGCGCGCTGGCCGCGTCGGGCGCGCTCGCCGTGCTGAACGAGCACGCGCACACGTCCCTGCCCGCCGGCATCTTCTCGCGCGAATCGCTCGGCGAAGACACGCTGGAAATCCTCGCGTCGCTGCCGCTCAACGCGCTGTACTGCGGCTTCGTGAAGTACGACGTCGAAGGCACCGCGGGCGTCTGGATGCGCACCTACGGCGGCGACGTCTTCGGTCTGCCCGACTTCGCGGCGCTGGCCGAAGGCCACCATCAGGGCGAGTATTTCTCCACCCTGTTCAACGACGTGATGAGCTATCTGCGCGACAGCCAGGCCGTGATGGACGCGGGTCACACCATGCAGATCGGCGAAGGCACCTTCCTCAAGCTGCGCGATCCTGCGGAAGCCGAATATTTCCTGCATGGTCCCGGCAAGGTGCTCGTGGCCGAGATCATTTCCGAAAGCGAGATCAACCGCCCCGAAGGCAACCCCGCCTGAGGCGCCGGCCCGCGGCCCCGGCATGGCCAGGGCCGCGGGCTCGCATGCATCACGCGTGCAGCAACACCGGCGCGCGCGCCGACAGCGCGCCGCCCGACGGCATCTCGATCACCTGATCGGAGCCGACCTTGAAGAAGGCCATCGTGTCGGCGAGGCGCTTGGCCTGCTCTTCGAGCGACGCGGCCGCGGCGGCCGCTTCTTCGACCAGCGCGGCATTCTGCTGCGTCACATCGTCCATCTGCGCCACAGCGCCGTTGATCTGCTCGATACCCTGCAGCTGCTCGGCCGACGCGCTGCTGATCTCGCCCATGATGTCCGAGACCTGCTGCACCGAGCTCACGATGCTCTGCATGGTTTCACCGGCACGGCGCACCTGTTCTACCCCGCCCTGCACGTCGCCGCGCGAGGCCTCGATCAGGTCGCGGACTTCCTTGGCCGCCTGGGCGCTGCGCTGCGCCAGACTGCGCACTTCACCCGCCACCACGGCGAAACCCTTGCCCTGCTCACCGGCGCGCGCGGCCTCCACCGCGGCGTTCAGGGCCAGGATGTTGGTCTGGAATGCGATGCTGTCGATCACGGACACGATGTCGGCGATGCGCGCCGAGCTCTCGGAGATGCGGCTCATGCTGCCGACCACTTCGCCGATCACATCGCCGCCCTGACGCGCCACGCCGCTGCTCTGCGCGGCGAGACGATTGGCCTGCTGCGCCGAGTCGGTGTTCTGTTTCACGTTCGAGGCGATCTGTTCCATGCTGGCCGCGGTCTCCTCGAGCGAGGCCGCCTGCTCTTCGGTGCGCGAAGACAGATTCGTGTTGCCGGCCGCGATCTCGGCCGCGCCCACATTGATCTCCGTCACGCTGCGGCGCACTTCGCCCACGGTACGGGCCAGGCTGTCCTGCATGGTCTGCAGCAGGGCGAACAACTGCCCGATCTCATTGCGCGAGGTCACGACGACGCGACGCGTCAGGTCGCCCGCGGCGATGCGGCCGAAATGCTCGCCTGCCTCGCGCAGCGGTGCCAGCACCCGACGGTTGATGAAGCGCCAGCACGCGAAGGCCAGCACCACCGCCAGTATCAGCAACACGATGGCGGTGGCCTCGGCCTGCACATAGCGCTCGTCCGACGCGTCATTGATCTCGGCCCCACGACGCTCGGTGCGCGTCAGGAAGGCGGTCAGCTGCTCGTCGAACGCCTGGTCGGCCAGGCGCATGGCGGCCGCCTGCACCACATAGCCGGAGGTCGAGCCCGCCTTGAGCTGATCGCCCAGGGTCTGGATGCTCGCGACGTAGGGATTGAAGGCCTGCTCCAGGCGCCGCGCCATCTCGCGCGCCTCGTCGTTGCTCTTGGGTACGTCCTGGAAGCGCTGCTGCGAGACGCGCGCGTTGGCCAATTGGGTCTCGCCCTGCTGGATGGCCGCCGCGGCGTCCTTGCCGGTGCCGGTCGCCAGATCGAGATAGGCCGCCACCAGCGACAGGCGCGCGCGCAATAGCTGCGCACGGGTTTCGAACAGCGGGCGGGCCTGCTCGGCCGCGACGCGATTCAGGTCGTCGATGCCGTCATCGGCATGTCGCGCGAATACCCAACCCATGACGCTGGAGAAAATCAGCGCCACGATGAGCACGCTCAGCACGGCCAGCAAGCCGGTGCGGATCTTGAGATTTGCCAACACTTCATTCACTCCGGTAGCGCACCCCACCCCAGCGTCCCGCGCGGGCACGCCTCCTCGTGGGAGCATACGATTTGCAACTTTGCGTAATTTTTTGACAAATTTAGCGGCAGGCCAGGCGTGTCACAACGGCATAAATCGCAATGGCGCGTTCCGGATTTCGCAATGCGTTCAGTCGTCGTCGGCGGCCTCCGCGGCCTCGCCCAGGCGCGCCGCGAGCGTGAGGTAGCGCACGAAGGCCTCGACCGGTTCGGAGAGCGAGCGTGTCGCGTGCACCATGAACTGCAGCCGCCCGGCGTTGAGCAGCGCGTCGTCGAGCGGGCGGCAGATGAGCGGCAGGCCGCCATAGAGTTCAGTGAAGGTCTCGCGCGCCGCCACCGTCACGCCGCTTCCCATGGCCACGTAGTGAAACAACGATGACTGGTGATTGGTGGACAGCGCGGGCACGAGGTCCAGATTGCGCAGGCTCGACGCGATGTCGAGCGCTTTGCGCAGGGTGCTGCCGGGCTCCGGCAGCGCGAGCGGAAACAGACTGAGCTGTTCCAGATCGAGGCGTTCGTGCCGGCCCAGGGGATGGTCTTCGCGCATCACCGCGACCAGCTCGATCGGCTGGGTGAACAGCACCTGGACGTCGCGCTCGCCGCCATGCGTGTAGGTCACGCCGATATCCGCCTGCGCCGTGCGCACGCGCTCGACGACCGCGCGCGCCTCGACGGCCGTGAAGCTGAAGCGCACATGGGGATGACGCGCCTGAAACCGGGCGAACCGCCGCGGTAGCTGACAGGCGGCGAAGCCGTAGGCCCCGGCGATCTCGATGGTCTGCGCGCGGTCGCCGGACGCGCGGGCGATGTCGGCGCAGGTGCGCGCCGCGTCGGCCTCGACCAGGCGCGCATGGTCGGCCAGGATCTGGCCGACATCGGTCACGCGCATGCCTTTGGGATGCCGCTCGAACAGGCGCCGCTGCAACAGCTGCTCGAGACTGGCGATATGCCGGCTGACCGCCGAACTGGCGACATCGAGTCGATTGGCCGCCCCCACGATCGTGCCGGCCTCGACGACTGCAAGGAAATGGCGGAGGGCGGCATTTTCGAAGTGAAGTCGTTTCATGAGAGGCACGCAGTAAACGGAGTAACGAGGACCGGGCGTGGGTCGTCGCGGTGCGACGCTCGAACGGCCGGCCATGGCTGCGCATCGCGCACCCGGCCCCGGCTGCGATGCCGGACTCTTCCGCGTACTCGAAGAATCCACGTCTTCTGGCCTGACGTCGCATCCACACATTCGGCAGTCTAATCAGGTGGTCGCGTTGCCACAATTGCAAACTTGTGATCGGCTCCTTCCTATTTCAGCAATGCAAGCACCACATCGGTGCGCAATTAAATTGCGCGAAGACGCTCTGGCGCGGTGCCGCTTGTGCCCGGCCGCAATTCCCTCGCGGCGGATCGCGCCCCCTTCGTGGGACAATCTGCCCGGCTGACCCAACCCGTGACGTGTGCCGGCGACGCAGGCACGTGTCTCTGCAATTCCACCGGAGCCACACTCATGTCTCAGCGCCTGGATCATGTCGTCATCGCCGTGCGCGATCTCGACGCCGCCACCCGCGCCTATCAGCGTCTCGGCTTTACCTTGACGCCGCGCGGTCATCATTCGCTCGGCTCATCGAACAACCTGGCCATGTTCGGCACCGACTATCTCGAGCTGCTGGGCGTGGAGCCGCGCAACGCGCATCTGCCGACCGCCGACTGGGGTCATCCCCCGGGGCTGGCGGGCCTGGTGTTCAAGGTGCCCGATGCCGAGGCGGCGTATGCGCAACTGCGCGAACGCGGTGTCGAGGTCGAAGGCGAGGCGCCGCGCGCGTTTCATCGCCCGGTGACGTTGCCCGACGGTTCGTCGCAGGACGCGCGGTTCAGCACCGTGCGCGTCGCCACGCAGCGCATCGCCAACGGCCGTGTGTTCCTGTGCCAGCATTTCACCCCTCAACTGGTGTGGCAGCCGGCCTGGCAGGATCATCCCAACGGCGTGAACGCCGTGGCCGAATACGCCTACGTCTCGACCGATCCCGAGGCCGATTCCGCCGTGCTGCGCGAGGCATTTCCGGATCTGCAATGGCGTACGCTCGCCGAAGGCCGGGGTTATGCCGCGGGCCTCGAAGGCGGCGCCGAAGTCCGCTACCTCACGCCGGAAGGTTTCCAGGCGCACTACGGCGTGGCGCCCGCCGACGCGAACTACAAAGGCACGAGCCGCGCCGCCGGCCTCACGCTCGTCACGCGCGACCTGCAGGCGCTGCGCGCGTTGCTCGAACGCAATGGCGTGCGCATCGCCCACGACGACGGCGCGCGCATCGTGGTGGCCCCGGCCGACGCGGAAGGGGTCGCGCTGGCCTTCCGCGCGGCGTGACCCGTCACGCCACGACACAAGGACTGACACGAACTCACGCGCCCCGCGTCTAGAATCAAGCTCGAGCGCCGCGCTCTCTTTCGAGCGGCGCCTTCGCACCCGCGCGACGCCGCGCGGCGTCCGACCTCATCACCGGAGACCGAACGATGCGCCGAGCCCGCTTCCTGTTGCCCGTCCTTGCCCTCTGCCTGAGCGCGGTGGCCCACGCCGAGACCACCAGCCTGAAGGTCCAGAAGGCCATCACCGCGACGGACGCTTACGGCCAGGAATCGGTGCAGGTCACGCTCGCGCCCGAAAGCGTGAAGGCCCTGGCCGCGTTCACGCGCGACCGCGTCGGCAAGCGCATCGAAGTGCGCGCGGGCGACACGCTGCTGACCACCGCCACGCTGCAAAGCCCGCTCGACGGGCCGAGCCTGTCGCTCGCGCCCGGCACGCTGGGCTTCGACGGCGTCAGCGCCCCCGAGATGGCGCGCCGCCTGAGCGCCGACGGCACGCTCACCATCGCCGACGCCAAGGCAGAACCGCCGCCTCGCAGCCGCTCGTCCGTGTTCCAGCGCTGAGGCCCGCAATGGACGTGCCGCGCGGGCCGGTGCTAGCATCGCCGCCATGCCGTTCACGTCTTTGCTCGCGACCGTCCTGCTGTCGGTCGGCGCCCCCGCCGAATTCGACCTCACCTGCTTCTACGCCTCGCGCGCGGCGCAAAGCGGGCTCGAACGCGCCGAACACTGCGCCCGCCAGGACCCCGACCGCCTCGTCATCGCCACCGCCGTCATGGCCGATCTGGCCTTCGACGAACATGGGCTGGCACCGCTCGCGACGGCGGGCGGCTGGCGTTGGGTCAGGAAGGACAGTCATTCGGTACCGGTACTCACGTACGACAACGGCGCCGACGATTTCGTCGAAGGCCTCACCCGCGGACGCGATGCCAAGGGCAACATCACCTTTTACGACCGCAAGCTCGATCCGGTGCTGCGCACGCCCTATCGCTGGGCCGAGCCCTTCGAGCGGGGCGTGACGCTGGTCTGCCTCGATTGCGTGCCGGTGCCCGTCGCCGGCGGCGAGCACATGACCATGGTCGGCAAACAGTGGGCGGGCATCGGTCGCGACGGCCGGCTCGTCACGCCGTGGCTCGACAGCCGTGGCGCCGCCGAGGAGGCGCTCGGTGACCGCCGCCGCTGACAACAGGACGTCCTGTACGACGGCGTGCGTCGTCTTTTTCTGAATGAAAACTGAACGAAAGCGCGCGGTGCTGTAAGCCCAAGCCTTTATACTCGCGCCGGGTCATGGGGCTGAGTTGCCGTCCGCGTGGCTGAATTGTGTTTTGGAAACCCCTATGAATCATCAACATCAAGACTTGGCCGCACCTGCAAAGGTGTGGCTGTTTGTGCTGGGCGTGTGCATTCTGGCCGCCGGGCTCTTTTTCGGTTTTTACGGCGCCCGCCTCGTGGCGCTGGACGGAAGCTGGTACTTCGCCCTGAGCGGCGCGGCATTGGTCGTGGCCGGCATCCAGATCGCACGCCGCCGTCCGAGCGGCGCGCTGCTGTACGCGCTGGTGCTGATCGCCACGGTCGCGTGGGCGCTGGCCGACGTGGGCCTGGACTTCTGGGCGCTGGTGTCGCGCGTGATGGTGTTCGGCGGCTTCGGCATCCTGGTCGCGCTCGCCTACCCGCTGCTGCGCCGCGCGCGCAAGCTCGAGCCGCAGCGCGCGCTGTCGTTCTCGCTCGCCGGCCTGCTGACGCTGGCCTTCGCGGCCACCGTGGCCGGCATGTTCGTGCCGCACGCGCCGGTGGCCAATGGCGAACAGCTCGCGCTCAAGCCGGTCGATCCGGCCACTGAGCAGAAAGACTGGTCGCACTACGGCAACACCGCCGGCGGCACGCGCTTCGCCGCGCTCGACCAGATCACGCGCGACAACGTCAAACAGCTCGAAGTGGCCTGGACCTACCGCACCGGCGACACGCCGGTCAGCCCCGGTGGTGGCGGTGCCGAAGACCAGCAGACCCCGCTGCAGATCGGCAACCGCGTGTTCCTGTGCACCCCGCACAACAACGTGATCGCGCTGGACGCCACCACGGGCAAGGAACTGTGGAAGGTCGAAATCAACGCCAAGCAGAAGAAGTGGATGCGTTGCCGCGGTCTGGCGTACTTCGATATCGACGCGCCGCTCGAGCAGCCCACCGTCGAAGGCGCCACGCCGGTCAAGGCCGTGAGCCTGGACGCCGGCGCGGTGTGCCGTCGCCGCGTTCTGATGAACAGCGTGACGCCCGAGCTGATCGCGCTGGACGCCGACACGGGCGCCTTCTGCCCCGACTTCGGCAAGCAAGGCCGCGTGGACCTGCGCGCCGGCATGGGCAAGGGCGCCGACAAGGGCGAGTACTACCCGACCTCGGCACCGACCCTGGCCGGCACCACCATCGTGGTGGGCGGCCGTGTCGCCGACAACGTCAGCACCGACATGCCTGGCGGCGTCGTCCGTGGCTTCGACGTGATCACCGGCGAAATGCGCTGGGCTTTCGATCCGGGCAAGCCTGAAGACCAGGCCGCGCCGGCGCAAGGCCAGACCTTCGTGCGCTCCACCCCGAACGTATGGGCGCCGATGTCGTACGACGCGCAATCGAACACCGTGTTCATGCCCGTGGGCAGCGCGGCCGTCGACCTGTGGGGCGTGAAGCACACCGCGCTCGACCGCAAGTACGGTGCGTCGCTGCTGGCCGTGGACGCCAGCACCGGCCGCGAGAAATGGGTCTACCAGACGGTGCACGACGACCTCTGGGACTTCGACGTGCCGATGCAGCCGACCTTCGCCGACTTCCCGGTGGACGGCAAGACCGTGCCCGCCCTGGTGTTCGGCACCAAGGCCGGCCAGATCTTCGTGCTCGACCGCCAGACCGGCAAGCCGCTCACCCGCGTCGAAGAGCGCAAGGTGCCGGCCGGCAATATCCCCGGCGAAACCTACTCCCCGACCCAGCCCTTCTCCGTCGGCATGCCTTCCATCGGCGCCGACGACCTGAAGGAATCGGACATGTGGGGCGCCACGCCGTTCGACCAGCTGCTGTGCCGCATCCACTTCAAGTCCAAGCGCTACACCGGCCTGTTCACCCCGCCGGGCACCGACCCGTCGCTGAACCTGCCGGGTTCGCTGGGTGGCATGAACTGGGGCGGCATCTCGATCGATCCGGTGAACGGCTACCTGTTCATCAATGACATGCGCGTCGGCCTCGAAGTGCAACTGGTCGAAGCGGGCGCGGACGCCAAGAAGAGCGACGGCAACGAAGCCGCCGCCGTGAAGGGCCCGGTCGCGCTGGACGGCACGCCGTACGCCATCAACGCCAAGGTGCGCTTCATGTCGCCGCTCGAGATCCCGTGCCAGCGCCCGCCGTTCGGCACGCTGACGGCCGTGGACCTGAAGACGCAGAAGATGGTGTGGCAAGTGCCGGTGGGCACCGTGCAGGACACGGGCCCCTTCGGCATCAAGCTGGGCCTGCCGATCCCGATCGGCATGCCGACCATCGGCGGCACGCTGGCCACCCAGGGCGGCCTGGTCTTCATCGCCGCCACGCAGGACTACTACCTGCGCGCCTACGACGCCGGCACCGGCCGCGAAGTGTGGAAGGCCCGCCTGCCCGTGGGCAGCCAGGGCACGCCCATCAGCTACAAGTCGGGCGTGGACGGCAAGCAGTACATCGTCATCTCCGCCGGCGGCGCCCGCAACTCGCCCGACCGCGGCGACTACGTGATCGCCTACGCCTTGCCCGACAAGATCTGATCGGGTGAGATGAGGTAAGGACAGGGGCGCTCTTCGGAGCGCCCTTTTTTCTGGCGCGCCGCCCAAGAAAGACGGTGACATCTTCGCGTCACGCCCCCGCACACCGCCGATGCTTTCATGCACGGGCTCGACACGATGGCCTTGTCGGCCCCGGCCCGCAAGCTGGATCTGGAGACAGTGCGCAACGCGCTGCGGGCGGCGCCGTAGCCGCCGGCGGGTCCGCCCGGACGTTTACCGTCCCAGCTCCGCGAAACGCTCCACCAGGAAGTCCACGAAGCTGCGCACGCGCGGCACGGCCTGATGGCGGCGATGAAAGACGGCGTAGATGTCGGCCTCGGGCGTGCTGTAGCCGGGCAGCACCTGCACCAGCCGGCCACTGCGCAGATAGCGTGCGATGTCCCACTCGGCGCGCATCACGATGCCCAGGCCGTCGAGCGCCCAGCTCACGGCGATCTCGCCGTCGTTGGTGGTGAGGTTGCCGCGCACATGCACGTTCTCCGCGCGCACCGCGCCGTCACGCGCGGGCGTGAGGCGCCACAGCCCGTAGGCGTCGCTGCCCTGGCGGATGCCGATACAGTTGTGGCGCACCAGCTCGGCCGGCGTGGCGGGCGTGCCGTGGGCGCGCAGATAACGCGGGGCCGCGCACAGCAGGCGGCGATTGGGCGCGAGAAACTTGCCGACGATGCGCGCTTCGGGCGGTGCGCCGAAGCGCACGCACACATCGAACGCGTCGTCCGCCAGCGGCGGCGGGTCGGCACTCAGCTGCAACTGCACGTCCACCTCGGGATAGCGCTTGATGTAATCGGCGATCACGGGCGCCACGTGCATGCGGCCGAATCCGAGCGTGGCGTTGACCCGCAGAAGGCCGGCGGGGCGCTCGGCGCCGGCCCCGATCAGGTGGCGCAGCCCATCGATGTCGGCCAGGATGCGGCGCGCGTGCTCCAGCAGCAGCGCGCCCTCCGGCGTGAGCGTGGCGCGGCGCGTGGTGCGCACGACCAGCGGCACGCCCAGGCGGGTTTCCATCTGCGCCAGGCGCTTGCTGACCGCGGCGGTGCTCACGCCCAGATCGCGCGCGGCGGCGCTCAGGCTGGCCGCGCTGGCCACCGCCACGAAGAATCCCAGCTCGGCCGGCAGCAGCCCCTCGGAACGCATCATTACCTTCAACCTGAAGTTGATTCTGGTTCAACTTTAATCGCGTTCACGGGCGGGGTCCACGGGCCAGAATCGATGCATCGTCCGCCCACGCGCGGCGGGCGCCTGGAAACCACGCAGGAGCACGAACCAGCATGAAGACGTACAAGATCGCCACCATTCCCGGAGACGGCATCGGCAAAGAAGTGGTGCCGGCCGGCCGCACGGTCATGCAGGCCCTCGCCGAGGGCGCCGACTTCCGCTTCGAATTCGAAGACTTCGATTGGGGTGGCGACTACTACCGCCGCCATGGCGTGATGATGCCGGACGACGGCCTGGAGGCCCTGCGCCCGCAGGACGCGATCCTGTTCGGCTCGGCCGGCGACCCGCACATCCCCGACCACGTCACCTTGTGGGGCCTGCGCCTGAAGATCTGCCAGGGTCTGGATCAATATGCCAACGTGCGCCCCACCCGCATCCTGCCCGGCATCGACGCGCCGCTCAAGCGCTGCACGCCGGCCGACCTCGACTGGGTGATCGTGCGCGAAAACTCCGAAGGCGAGTACGCCGGCGTGGGCGGCCGCGTGCACCAGGGGCTGCCCATCGAGGCCGCCACCGACGTCTCCATGATGACGCGCGCCGGTGTGGAACGCATCCTGCGCTTCGCGTTCCGGCTGGCGCAGTCGCGCCCGCGCAAACTGCTCACCGTGGTCACCAAGTCGAATGCACAGCGCCACGCGATGGTGATGTGGGATGAGATCGCCGTGCAGATCGCCGCCGAGTTTCCGGACGTGCGCTGGGACAAGGAGCTGGTCGATGCCGCCACCGCACGGATGGTGAACCGGCCCGCGTCGCTCGACACGATCGTGGCGACCAATCTGCATGCCGACATCCTGAGCGACCTGGCCGCCGCGCTGGCGGGCAGCCTGGGCATCGCGCCCACCGCCAACCTCGATCCCGAACGCCGCGGCCCGTCGATGTTCGAGCCGATCCACGGCTCGGCGTTCGACATCATGGGCAAGGGCCTGGCCAATCCCGTGGGCACGTTCTGGTCGGTGGTCATGCTGCTCGAACATCTGGGCGAAGCCGCCTCGGCGCGCCGCCTGATGGACGCGATCGAGGCCGTCACGGCCGATCCCACCCTGCACACCCGCGACCTGGGCGGCACGGCGACCACGGATCAGGTCACCCGCGCCGTGTGCGAGCGCCTGGCCAACAGCCGCGCGCAGGCCAGCCGCGCGGCCTGACCCCGGCAGGGGCCCGGCACGCGCCGGCCCCCGCCTGCCCGGAGCAAGGCGGACACAGAGCCGCCCCCGGCACCGACACCACAAGGAGGAGACCATGCTGCAATCACGCCTTTTTCCGCGTCAAACCAGCCTAGACGCGAACCCCGGATCCAACGAACACCACTCCGGGCCTGCATCGTTGCGCGCGCAACCACCCCGGCGCCGTACGGCACTGCTGGCCGCCACGTTCGCCGCCGGCGCCGCGCTGTTCACCGCACCGGGCGCGCACGCCGACGCGAACTGGCCCAGCCGTCCGATCACGCTCATCGTGCCCTTCCCCACCGGCGGCACGACCGATGTGCTGGCCCGCGCGCTCGGCGACTCGCTTTCCCGCAGCCTGGGACAACCCGTGGTGGTGGAGAGCAAGCCGGGCGCCGGCGCGACCATCGGCGCCGACTTCGTCAGCAAGGCCAAGCCCGACGGCTACACGCTGCTGATGGGCGCGGTGCACCACACCATCGCCACCAGCGTCTACCCGGCGCTCTCGTACAACTTCCAGAAGGATCTGGTGGCGGTCGCCCCGATCGCCATGGTGCCCAACGTGCTGGTCGTGAACGCCGCGCAGACGCCCGCGCGCAACGTGGCCGAGCTGGTGACGCAGGCCAAGGCCGCGACCCAGCCCCTGGCCTACGGCTCGAATGGCTTCGGCACCGCGCAGCATCTGATCGGCACGCAATTCCAGACGCAGACCGGCGCCAAGCTGCTGCACGTGCCCTACAAGGGCAGCGGCCCGCTCACCACCGACCTCCTCGGCGGCCAGGTGACGATGTCGTTCGACACGATCACCACGGTGCTGCCGCACATCCAGTCGGGCAAGCTGCGCGCGCTCGCCGTCACCACCGCGAAGCGCTCGGCCGCGTTGCCGGACGTGCCCACGCTGGCGGAGGCGGGCCTGGCCAACTTCGATATCGGCACGTGGTTCGGCGTGCTCGCGCCGGCCGGCACGCCGCAGCCCGTGGTGCAGAAGCTCAGCGCGGAGATCACGCGCATCACGGATTCGCCCGAGTTCCGGCAACGCCTCGCGGCCGCGGGCGCCGAACCCATGAAGGCCACGCCCGACGGCTTCGCCAAGCGTATCGACGCCGAGACCCGCAAGTTCGCCACCTTGGTCAAGGAAAACAACATCAAGGTCGAATGACGCACGCCGGCGCGGGGCCGGCATCCGGGTGCATGCTATGGTCGAAGCCTCGTCCCTGGCCGCTCCCGACATGCCGCGCTCCCCGTCTACCTGCCTGCGATGGTCCGCCGCCCTCCTGCCCCTGCTGTTGGCGGCCTGCGTGCCGATTCCGGTGCACAAAACGCTTCAGCCCGAGGCCTCGATCACCGTCCGTGACGCCAGTGGCGCGCCGCTGCCGGGCGCCACGGTGCAGCTCATCACCGGCGCCTATCCGCGCGCGCCGCAAGGCTGGGAACGCAGCCGCTCCACTTCTACCACCGACGCCAGCGGCGTGGCGCGCTTCGAGGCCGTGCGCGAATGGCTGGTCGAAGTGCCGGGCATGGTGCACGGCGTGACCGAATACGGCTGGCACTGGTGCGTGGCCCGCCCCGGCTATCGCACCTGGCGCACCGACGACGCCGAGGTGGCGTTCGCGCCCCAGGCCAGCGTGGTGTTGAGCCCCGCCGCCGCGCCCGACGACGCGCTGCCGTGCGAGGCACGACGCACGTCCGAGCCCTCGTTATGATGGAGGCATAACGAGCCGGGCGGACACGCCCGCGAGGAGACACCGTGGCGCAGCGGCAGACGGGGGAGACGGCTTTCCCCACCTTCGAGTCTTCCGATTTCTCGGGAGAGAGCGACTTTTACTTCGACCTGGTGCGGCTGGAGGCGCGCGACGACATCCCGCGCGGCTTTCCGCACCGGCACAACTATTACCACCTGCTGTGGATGAGCCGCGCGCGCGGCACGCATCTGCTCGATTTCCAGCCGTTCGAGGTGCGCGACCACGCAGTGTTCTTCCTGTCGCCGGGCCAGTTGCATGCCTGGACCTCGTCGGTGCGGCCCGCCGGCTACGTGCTCAACATCAGCACGGCGTTCTTCGCGCGCATGTTCCCGCAGGCCGACGACATTGCGAAGTTTCCGTTCTTCCATCTCACGGGCGGCACGCCGGTGCTCTATCTCAGCCGCGCGCAGCACGACGCGATGGTGCCGCTGCTGCAGGCGATCGAGCAGGAGCTGCTCGATCGGCGCACCGGCCGCTACGACATCGTGCGCTCGTATCTGCTGATCCTGCTCACGCAGCTGCGCCGGCTGCATCCCGCCGAGGCCGACAGCCCGCAATCGGGCGCGAGCCTGTCGCTGCTGAAGCGGCTGGGCCTGTTGATCGACGCGCACTATCTCGATTACGACAGCGTGGGCCGCTATGCCGAGGCGCTGTGCGTGAGCGAGCGCCAGCTCAATGACGCGGTGCGGCGCATCACGGGCCAGACCGCCAGCCAGTTGATACAGCAGCGCATCGCGCTCGAGGCCAAGCGCCTGCTGTGCAACACCGCGCTGCACGTGGCCGAGATCGCCTATCGCCTGAACTTCGACGATCCCGCCTATTTCGCCCGCTTCTTCAAGAAGCACACGGGCGGCACGGCGGGCGAGTTCCGCAAGCGCTACAGCCGTCCGCTCGACTGAACGCAGCGCGGGCGAGCTGCGCCCGGCGGCTTGCAGCCCGCGGCTTGCACCCCGCGGCCGGCCCCCGCCCGCAAAAAAGTCCAATTCCGCCGCCGATCCGTCCTAACGGCCGGCGGCGCGCGCTGCTTACAGTGCAGGCATGGAACGACGTCGCGCCACCCACAACAACACGACAGGAGACAACCATGCAGAAGACTTTCATGCGCCGCGTCCGCGCCGCCACCGCCGCCGTGCTGGCCACGCTGGCCTGCGGCGCGCAGGCCGCCTACCCCGAGCGCCCGCTGCGCATCATCGTGCCGTTCGCGGCGGGCGGCGCCACCGACGTGATTGCCCGCACCGTGGCGCAGGCGATGTCCGATAAGCTCGGACAGCCCGTCATCGTCGAGAACAAGGCCGGCGCCAACGGCAACATCGGCGCCGTGATGGCGGCGCGTGCCGAACCCGACGGCTACACCCTGCTGATGGCCACGTCCAGCCACGCCATCAACGCCACGCTCTATCAGAAGCTCGACTACAGCCTCACGCGCGATTTCGCCGGCCTGTCGAACCTGGCCTCGGTGCCGCTCCTGCTGGTGGTGAATCCGCAGGTGCCGGCCGACTCGGTGGCGACGCTCGCCGCGTATGCCAAGGCCAACGGTGACCGCGTGCACTACGCCTCCGGCGGCACCGGTACGGCCTCGCATCTGGCCGGCTCGCAGTTCAGCGGCCTGGTCGGCGCCAGCATGACGCACGTGCCCTACAAAGGCGGCGCGCAGGCGCTCAACGACCTGATGGGCGGACAGGTGCAGGTGATGTTCGCCAACCTGCCCGAGGTGCTGTCACAGGTGCAGGGCGGCCGGCTGCGCGCGCTCGCCGTCACGGGCACCACGCGCCATCCCTCGCTGCCCGATGTGCCCGCCTTCAGCGAAACGCCCTATGCCGCGATGAATGCACGCTCGTGGTTCGGCCTGTTCGCCCCGGCCGCCACGCCCGCGCCGGTGCTCGATGCCCTGTCGCGCGCCATCACGCAGAGCGTGGCCGACACCTCGGTGCAGAGCCGTCTGCAGGGCCTGGGCGCCGATCCCGTGGGCGACGAGCGCCAGGCATTCCAACAGTACGTCAACCAGGAAGTGACCCGCTGGAGCACCCTGGTCAAGCAATCCGGCGCCACGGCCGACTGAACCCGTTTATTCCGAGGAAACCCATGCTCTACGACGTTCGTACCTACACCTGCCGCGCCGGCACCATCCGCAAACATCTCGCGCTGTATGCCGAGCATGGCTATGCCGTGCAGAGCCGTCATCTCGGCAAGCCGCTCGCCTATCTGCAAACCGAGACCGGCAACGTCAACAGCTACATGCATATCTGGGTGTATGCCAGCGCGGCCGATCGCGAGGCGCGCCGCCAGGCCCTGCAGAAAGACCCCGAGTGGGCCAACTACCTGACGCGCAGCGCCGACGCCGGCTACCTGATCAGCCAGGAAAACCGCCTGATGACGCCCACGGCCTTCTTCCAGCCCTGAGCGCGCGCGTGGCCCGCGCGCCACATTCCGTCACATTCGGCAGAACCCGTTACGGCTCGTAGCGCGCCCCGGCAGGCGCGGCGATAGAATCGCCGCCGAAGCCGGGGCCTGTCGTTCCGGCACATGGATGCCCGCCGTCCCTCCATGCCGTTGTTCCCTCCCCTCGATGCAGCCGCGCCCCCGCGATGGCGGGCCCTGACGCGCGTCTTGTGCACCACCCTGCTCGCGGCGCTGCTGGCCGCCTGCCAGTCCGAGCGCGTGCCCCTTCCGAACGATGCCTACGTCTGGCAACGCGTCTGGAACGCGCCCGTCACGGACGCGCTGGGCGACAGCGCCGGGCTGGTGCGCACCTGGCGCGTGCTGGCGGGCGAGACCAGCGCGGGCGGCCGTGACATCGACGCACGGCCCGACCTCGCCGCGCTGGCGGCCACGCAGCAACCGGTGGTGATGGTGCTGCGCATCGACGGCCGCGCCGACACGCTGGATGCCGCGCCGGCCAGCGTCCGCATCGGCGCCTGGATCGCGCAGTGGCGCGCCGCCGGCGTGCGCGTGGCGGGCGTGGAGATCGACTACGACTGCGCGACCTCGCAGTTGCCGGTCTATACCGAATTCCTGGCTTCGCTGCGCAAGACCCTGGACGTGCCGCTGTCGATCACCGCTCTGCCGACCTGGCTCGACAGCCGCGCGCTCGACGCGCTGCTCGCCACCGTGGACGAGAGCGTGCTGCAGGTGCATGCCGTGATGGCGCCTTCGCGCGGGCTCTTCGATGCCGAGCGCGCCCGCGCCTGGCTCAAGGCCTATGCCACGCGCACGACGCGGCCGTGGCGCGTGGCCCTGCCCGCCTATGGCAGCCGCGTGGCGTGGGACGACAGCGGACGCGTGGTGGCGATCGAAAGCGAACGCCCGGCGCTGCAAGGCGGCGGGCGCGATGCCGAGCTGCTCGCGCGGCCTCAACTGCTGGCGGAATTCGTCGCATCGCTGGAGCGTGATGCGCCGGACGGGCTCGCGGGCATCGTGTGGTTTCGCCTGCCGACCCAGGCCGACCAGCGCGCCTGGAGCCTGCCCACCTGGCAGGCCGTGCTCGCACGCGCGCCGCTGGCGCCCAGGCTGAGCGTGCAGGCGCAAGACCCGCGCCAGACCGGCGCGCGCGACCTGCTGCTGGCCAACACTGGCAATGCCGACGCCGAGCTGCCGTTCATCGTGCGACTGGGCGGCTCGTGCCGCCATGCCGACGGCATCAATGGCTATACCCTCGAATACGACGATCAGGGACTGTACCTGCGGCGCGCGCACGAAGGCCTGCTGCGCCCGGGCTTCCAACGCAACATCGGCTGGATACGCTGTGACGACCCGACTTCTTTCCAGGTTCAACCCTAAGCCGCTGGCACGCACGCTGGCGCTCGGCCTCACGGCGGGCGTCACGATCGTGATCGCCTGCGGCCCCGAGTTTCCGGCGCAGCTGCTGGACGACCGCGCCGCCACGCTGCAAGGCACGCCGGCCAACAGCTTCGCCTACGAGGCGAGCCGGCTGGTGCGCGCCGACGATCGCATCGCCGACGCGGTGCGCGAGCCCATTTTCGACGGCGTGCCCGGTAGCCAGCGCATTCCGGAGGACGGCGATCCGGCGCTCACGCGCGCCCAGCGCGATCAGGTGCGCAAGATGCGCAGGCAAGCCGATGGCGACGCGGCCTACGCCGCGGGTGCGGGCCTGCCCGAAGCCGTGCGGCTGTACGCGGCCGGTGCGGTGGACCTGCAGCGGGACGACGGCACGCCGGCCCCCCTAGAACAGGGCCGGGCACGCATGCAGGCGGTGCTGGACCTGCCGCCCGACCAGGGAGCCGCCCGCGCGGCCTGGGCGGCCTACGCGCTCGCCCGGATCGACGCCCGCCCCGGCGCGGCGCGCCATGCACCCGAGCCGTGGCGCGCGGTGCGCGCGCTCGTGCGGGCCGGCGCGGCGGATCCGCTCGGCCTGGCCGTCGCCAGCTACGGCGAAGAGGCGCTGCTCTATCTGAATGGCACGGCCGGCCCGTGCAACTATGTCGATTTCATGGAGAACACCACCTGTCCGGACGGCATCGCGCCCTCGGATATCCAGAAGGCCGTACAGCTCTATGCCGAACAGGCGGCGCGCGGCTCCGACAGCGGCGTGCAGTCGCTGCGTTTCATCGCGGGCTGGGCGCTCGAGGATCCGGCGCGGGCACGCGTCCTCATGCAGAGCACCGTGGGGCAGCGCCTGCTCGTGAGCTACGGCCTCGCGCGGCTGGGCGACATCGTCGACGATGATCTCGGCAGCGCCTACGACAACGTGGTGAACTACGACGCCACCGTGCGCGACGGCGTCGCCGACGCGGCCCAGGGCCGCGCCTCCGTGCGTCCCAACCCCACGTTGGTGACGCTGGTCGATGCCCTCCTGCGCGCCGGCCCCGCCGCTATCGAGGATGCCGACCGCGTGGCGGCGCTCGCCTACCGCGTGGGCCGCTACGATCAGGCCGAGGCGCTGGCCGGCAAGCTCGAGACCGCGCTCGCGTGGTGGGTGCGCGCCAAGCTCGCCATCCGGCGCGGCGACATGGACCAGGCCGCGCAAGCCTACGCCCGCGCCGCGCAGGCCTTCCCGCAGGACACCAGCCTGGATGGCGGCAATCGCACGCTGCTGGCCGGCGAACAGGGCGTCGTGGCGCTATCGCGTGGGCAGTTCGTCGAGGCGCTGGATCTGCTCTATGCCGTGTCGTCGCGCGAGGATCCCGCCACGCCGTACGCCGACAAGGTGTATTGGAGCGACACCGCCTACATCGCCGAGCGCGTGCTCACCACCGATGAACTGCGGCGCTTCGTCGACGCGCGCGTGCCCGCCCCGCCTACGCCGCCCTTGCCGGACGATCTGCGCACGCGCGGCGTGACCGACCAGCCCGCGCAGGCCGCGCTGTCGGCCGCCGACGACCTGCGGCTGTTGCTGGCGCGCCGGTTGATGCGAGACGGCCGGTATCGCGAGGCCTTGCCGTACTTCCCCGCCGACGACGATCCCCGCTTTCTCGACGCTGCCTACGTGGACGGACGCAATGTCTACAAGCTCGGCTCCCCGCGCCGCAAGGCGCAGGCCTATCTCGATGCCCGCGAACGCGCGTCCGACGCATGGGGCCGCGCCACGCGCGCGCAGGCCTGGTTCGACGCCGCGCGGATCGCGCGCCGCGACGGCATGGCGATCATGGGCAGCGAACTCGATCCTGACTTCGCGATATGGGATGGATTTCTTTCGTACGGCGCCGGCCGCTATCTGCCGCAGCGCGACGGCGCGCAGGCGCCCGTCACGCCCGCGCAGCGCGCCGAGCTGGCCCTGAGCGGCCCTTACATCACCGACGCGGAGCGCGCACGCTATGCGGCGAGCGAGACGCGGCCGTACAGCCGCTACCACTATCGCGAGGTGGCCGCGTCCAACGCGCTGCGCGCCGCCGATCTCGTGATGCCGCGTTCGCAGGCCTACGCCGCGACCCTCTGCCATGCCGCCGCCTACGTGATCAACGACAACGCGCCGCGCGCGCGTGCCATCTACCAGCGCTACATCGACCATGGCGCCTACGTGCCGTTCGGCGCGACCTTCGGACGGGACTGCCCGCCGCCGGACTTCGACGCGGCCGCCACCTTCGTGTACCGCCAGGCCTGGGCTCGCGCGCAGGGCATCATGGCGCGGCATCCGTGGTTGCCGATGGGCGCGCTGGCGCTGGTGCTCGGTGTCGGCGCGGCCGCTGTCTGGCTGACACGGCGGGCGCGCCAGACGCGTTGACCGCCGCAGCGCGGAGCGCCTGACCTCAGGCGTGCTCCAGCGCTTTGAGGAAGGCCGGCATCGTGCTCACGTCCGAGCGCAGCTGGCGTTGGAACGCGGCCTGGCTGCTATCGGTGAGCTCGAAACCCAGCGCGGTGAGCCTGGCCTGGAAATCCGGCCGCGCCGCGACTGCCTGCAACCCGGTCGTGAGCCGGGCCACCACATCGGCCGGCGTACCGGCGGGCGCCAGCAGGCCGAACCATGACGGGCTGAACGGGATCTCGGTGCCGGCTTCGACCAGGCTGGGGACCTCCGGCGCAACGGCGCTGCGGCGCGCCTGCACGACCGCCAGCGCACGCAGCTTGCCGCTCGCGAGATGCGACATCACACCCGGCAGCGCCACGATGGCCGCGTCGGTTTCGCCGGCCAGCGCGCCCACCGTCGCGGGCGCCGCGCCCTTGTACGGGATCGAGCGCCATTGCCCGCCTTGCGCCCGGCCGATCTTGAGCAGCGCGAGGTGCGGCTCATTGCCGAAACCCGGCGTGCCCACGTTCACGCCATCCCCGCGTGCCTGCGCCACCAGATCGGCCAGCGTGCGTACGGGCGACTCGCCACGCACCACGATCACCAGCGGGCTCGTCGCGACCAGGCCGATCGGCGTGAAGCTCTCGATCGGATCGTAGTTGCCCATGCCGGGCATGAGCGTCATGTTCGCCACCAGCGCGCTGCCGCTCAAAAGCAGCGTGGCGCCATCGGCCGGCGCGCCCGCCACGTAGCCGTAGGCGATGTTGCCACCGGCGCCGGGCCGGTTCTCCACCACCAGCGAGGTCTGCCAGACCGGCGCCAGGACCTCGCCCAGGTAGCGGCCCAGGAGATCCATCGCCCCACCCGGCGCCAGCGGCACCACCAGGCGCGTGGCGCTGGCCGCGTGAACGAGCCGGCCCGAAAGCAAGGGCGCCGCGATGCCCGCGGCAAGGGTACGGACGAGAAAGCGGCGGCGGGAATACGTAGACATGACGGTGATACCAGGTTCAGAGGGCGTGGGCGGCCGCGCCGGCAGGCTGCCGGCTGTGGGCCGCGAAAAACTCGGTCAGGAGCGAGGCGTACGTGCCTGCGTTGGCGGGGCCATCCCACTCGGTGACCAGTGTCGCGTTGCGCGCGAGCGCATGGATCTCCTGCGAGATGGCGGCCGGGTGCGCAGCGTCGTGCCCCTGCAGGATCAGCAGCGGCGTGCTCACGCGCGCCACCTGTTCCCGCGTCACCGAGAAAATGAAGTCGCCCCCGAACATGCCCATCTGTTGCGCGCGCAACGTGTCGCGGCGCACGTCCGGGCGCCGCGCCAGCACGGCTTCGCCCCAGTTCCAGAACGAGGTGTCGAAGACCTTGCGGTTATGTGCGTCCAGGCCCGACGTGGCTTGCACCACGAACGACCGCACCCGCTGCGGTGCGCGCTCGATCAGCTTGAAGCCGAACGGGCCGCCGATGCAGGCCCCCAGCAGATGAAAGTCGGTCACGCCCAGACGGTCGAGGAGCCCGAGGTGATCATCGGCGTAGTCGTCCCAGGTGGCCGGCCGGTCGAGCGGCGCGACCGACCCGCCGGCATTGCGTTGATCGAACGCGATCACGCGGAAGTCGCGTGCAAGGATCGGCCGCGGATCCGGAAACGACCTCGCCTCGCCGCTGACCCGCACGCGCCAGAAACGCGCCTGGGACTCCAGCCCGCCCGGCGCCAGGGTGAGAATCACCGGCGCGTCTGTCGGCCCGTGCTCCTCGTAATGAATGATGCTGTGTTCCAGATGTACGACCGGCATATGCCCCTCGCCGTTGCGGCGTTCCTGCGCGGCCCGCGCCGGCCGGGCCCGCACGGCCCACCACGCATGCCGCTGATGACAAGGTCCATGGTGCGAGCCGTTGGGGGCGGGCGACAAATAGTCATTCCGGATAAGCATCTGCGGCGAACGCATAGGACTGCGCGCCGATCCATACATACAGGGGTTTGCATGGTAATTTTGCGTGGATTTATCGCGAAGCGCCCCTGGCCATGGACAAACCGACACCCTCCCGCAAGCTCAAGAAGCCCAACCGCACCTGGATTCGCGCCTTCCAGCCGGGCGCCGGCGCGCGGTATCTGCAGATCGCGCGCCAGATCACGGACGCGGTCAGCGACGGCGTGCTGCGGCCCGGCGACCGCCTGCCGCCGCAGCGGGAGCTCGCGCAGACGCTGGGAGTGGACCTCACCACCGTGACCCGCGCCTATACCGAGGTGCGGCAAGCCGGCCTGCTGGATGCCCACGGCGCGGGCGGCTCGTACATCGCCGCCGCCGCCGCGCCCGGCACCACGGTCGATCTCAGCATGAACATTCCGCCGCTGCTGGGCAGCGACCCGACCGCGCGGCTGTTTCAGGCCGGCATGGCACGGGTCCAGGCCGACCTCGCGGGCGGCGAGCTCTTGAGCTACCACGTGGGCGCGGGCGCGCGCGCCGACCGCGACGCCGCCGCGCGCTGGCTGCAACCGGCGCTGGGCCGCATCGATCCCGCCCACATCGTGATCTGCCCCGGCGCGCAGGCGGCCATCGCGGCGGTGCTGCTGGCACGCACCCAGCCCGGCGACCGCATCGTCACCGATGCCCTCACCTATCCGGGCACCCTGGCCGCCGCGCGCGTGCTGCAACGGGCCGTGGTGCCGGTCGAGTGCGATGACGACGGCATGCGGCCCGATCTGCTCGAGGCGGTCTGCCGCGAGCACACGCCCGCGCTCATCTACCTGACGCCCACGATCCAGAATCCCACCACGATCACGCAGCCCGCGGCGCGCCGCGAAGCCCTGCTGGCCGTGGCCGCGCGCCATCAAGTGCCGGTGCTCGAAGACGATCCGTATTGGCTGCTGGCCGGCGATGCCCCGCCGCCGCTGGCCGCGCACGGCCAGGGCCCGGTCTACTACGTGTCCACGCTCTCCAAGTGCCTCGCTCCCGGGCTGCGCACCGCGTATCTGGTCGTGCCGCCCGGCGAAGCCATCGAACCCGTGCTCGACGCGCTGCGTTCGATCTCGCTGATGGCGCCACAGTGCCTCGTCTCCATCGCCACGCACGCGATTCAGAGCGGACAGGCGCAGGACCTGCTCGCACGCATCCGCGCCGAACTTGGCCAGCGCCAGCAGCATGCCGCCCGCATCCTGCCCGGCCGCCCGCGCGCGCATCCGCACGGCCTGCATCTCTGGCTCGGTCTGCCGGCGCACCTGACGCCCTACCGGCTGATCCAGACCGCGCAGGAACACGGACTGGGCGTGACCGGCTCCGAGGTATTCAGCCTGCACGAGGCGCCCAGCGACGCGATCCGCATTTCGCTGGGCGGCGCGGCCGACCAGGCCAGCCTCGTCCGGGCGCTCGAAACGCTGGCGGGCATTCTCGACATGGCGCCCACGCCGCGGTTTTCGGCAGTCGTCTGACCCGCTGGCAGGGGCTGCGCGGCGTTCAGGCCACAGTCGCGGCATACCTGTACGTACCGCCAGTACGTACAGGTTGTACACTATCGTCTCAACCCATCCTGCGACGGGCGACGGAGATCGTCCGCACTTACCCACCAGTCCGCTACGGAGACTCCGATTGTGACGACCGCTTCCTCCCCCTCGCCCTTCCTGGGCACCATGCAGAAAATCCCCGGTGGCCTGATGCTCGTGCCGCTGGTGCTGGGCTCGCTGATCGGCACCTTCGCGCCCGACGCGCTCGCCATCGGCGGCTTCACGACCGCCCTGTTCAAGAACAGCGCGCTGCCGCTGATCGCCCTGTTGATCTTCGCGACCGGCACCCAGGTCAACACGCGCACCGGCGGTCCGATCCTGGCCACGGCCGGCACCATCCTGCTGACCAAGACCCTGATCCCGGCCACGCTCATCATCATTCTGGGCGCGTATGTGGGGCTGGACGGCGTGCTCGGGGTCTCGATTCTCGCCATGCTGGCCGCCTTCGACAACAGCAACGGCGGCCTCTGGCTCGCCTACACCGGCCAATACGGCGATGCGCGTGACCGCGGCGCCTACGTGGCCAGTGCCGTGAACGACGGCCCCTTCTTCAGCCTGCTGTTCCTCGGCGCCTCGGGCCTGGCCGACATTCCGCTGATCGCGCTCGTCGCCGCGCTGGTGCCCTTCCTGCTGGGTGTGCTGGTCGGCAATCTGGACCACAAGTGGCGCGACACGCTCAAGCCCGTGCCCAACATCGTGATCCCGTTCTTCGCCTTCGCGCTCGGCACCGGCATCAACCTCGGCGCCGTGGTGAGCGGCGGCATCAGCGGCCTGATCCTGGGCCTGCTCATCAGCCCGATCACCGGCGGCCTGGTCTACCTCGGCTATCGCCTCATCCTGCGTCGTGGCGGCAAGAGCGGCCTGGGCTTCGCGGCCGGCACCACCGCCGGTAACGCCATCGCCACGCCGGCCGTGGTCGCCGCCGCCGATCCCAACTTCCAGCAATACGTGGCGACCGCCACCGCGCAGGTCGCGGCCTGCGTGCTGATCAGCTCGATCCTGGCTCCGATCCTCGCCTCGTATTTCCTGAAGCGTGCCGGTGAACTCAAGCCCGCCGCCGACGTCGAAGACACCACGGCGACGCCGCCGCTGTCCAACGCACGCGGAGAGGCCCTGTGAGTCCCAAGATCGCCATCGTCGCCGATGACCTGACCGGCTCGGGCGACACCGCCGTGCAATTCGTGCGCGCCGGCTGGTCCACGCACCTGTCCATCGGCGACGCTGACGAGGCGCTGGGCAACGAAGCCGACTGCGCCGCCGAAGTGCTCGCCGTCACCACGCACAGCCGCGCGATGTCGGCCACCGACGCGGCCGCCGCCGTGCGCGCCAACGTGGCGCGCCTGCGCGAGGCCGGTGTCACCCGGCTGTACAAGAAGGTCGATTCCACGTTGCGCGGCGCGTTCAAGGCCGAGGTCGTGGCCGCGCGCGAAGCCTGGGTCGACGACGCCATCGCCATCGTGTGCCCCGCGTTCCCGGCCACCGGCCGCACCGTCAAGGACGGCGTGCTGTACGTGGGCGACAAACGCGTGACCGAGACCTCGGCCGCCACCGACCCGGTCACGCCGGTCACCGAAAGCCACATTCCCACCCTGCTCGGCTGCGCGCATGTGGCGCAGTCGGCCGGCGATACGGCGGCATCGCTCGCCGAGCGCATCGCCGCCGCGGGCGAGATCGTGGTGGTCGACGCGGCCGACGACGCCGAACTGGAGCGCCTGGCACACGCCTGCGGTCTGCTCGGCCAGCGCGCGCTGCCGATCGGCGCCGGTGGCCTGGCCACGCCGCTGGCCCGTGTCTGGGCCGGCGCCGACCAGACCACGCCCGTGGTCGTGGTGGTCACCTCGCAACACAGTGCGGCCCGTGCGCAAGCCACCGCGCTGGCCGGCGCGGGCGCCGCCTGCTGGCTGCCCACGCTCGAGCAACTGCGTGACGAGTCCGCGTGGCAGGCCTGGAGCGAGGCGCGTCTCGCCGAGGCCGCGCAGGCGGAACCCAACGGCACCCTCATGCTGCTGGCACCGCAAGGCCAGGCCGAAGGCCTGGACGCCGATACCGTGGCGCGCCGCCTGGGCGAACTCGCCGCGGCCATCGTGCTGAAGGCCGGCGCGTGCGGCGTGGTCGCCACCGGTGGCGACGGGGCGCGTGAAGTGCTGCGTGCGCTCGGCGCCGGCGGCATCGACCTCGCCGATGAAGTCATGGGCGGCGTGCCCCTCGGCACGCTGACCGGGGGCTCGGCCATCGGCCTGCCCATCGTGACCAAGGCCGGTGGCTTTGGCACGGAAGATGTATTGGTTCGCGCCGCGCGCGCGATCCGTGAACGGAGATTCAAGCGATGACACAAACCCCTACGACCCCCGTCCCCCTGCTGGCCGTTACCCTCGGCGACGTGGCCGGCATCGGCCCGGAAATCACGGCCAAGATGCTGATGGGTCACGACGCGCTGCGCCAGAAGGCGCGCCTGGTCGTGATCGGCGACGTGGCCGTGATGCAGAACGCCGTGCGCAGCCTGGGCGGCGACCCCGCCATCGTGCGTGAAGTGGCGCGTCCGGCCGACGCGACGAACACCCCCGGCACGATCGAAGTGCTGCAGGCCGGCCCTTCGCTGGCCCACGTCAAGCTGGGCGAGATCAGCGCCGATGCCGGCGACGGCTCGGTGCGTTTCGTGACCACGGCGTGTGCGCTGGCGCGTGCCGGCGAAGTCGACGGCATCGTGACCGCGCCGCTGAACAAGGCCGCCATGCACGCCGCCGGCCACAAATGGCCCGGCCACACCGAACTGCTGGCCCATGAGTTCGGCGTGAAGACCTTCTCGCTGGTGCTGTCGGCCGGCGATCTGTATGTGTTCCACGCCACCACCCACGTGTCGCTGCGTCAGGCCATCGAAGACGTGAACCCCACGCGCATGCGCGCGGTGCTGCGCCTCGCGGGCGCCTTCGCCAAGGCCCTGGGCCGCGGCGACAAGCCCGTGGCCGTGGCCGGCCTGAACCCGCACGCGGGCGAGAACGGCATCTTCGGCAGCGAAGACGCCGACATCCTGGCGCCGGCCGTGGCCGAAGCCAACGCCGCCGGCATCCTGGCCGCCGGTCCGATCCCGGCCGACGCGCTGTTCCCGCAGGCCGTGCGCGGCAAATGGGAGTTCGTGATCGCCTGCTATCACGACCAGGGCCACGCGCCCTTCAAGTCGGTCTATGGCGACGACGGCGTGAACATCACCGTGGGCCTGCCCGTGGTGCGCGTGTCCGTGGACCACGGCACGGCGTTCGACATCGCCGGCAAGGGCATCGCCCGCGAGGACAGCCTGATCCTGGCCGCCGAACGTGCCGCCAACCTCGCCCCGGGCTGGGGCCATGTGTGGGAAACTGCGCGGGCTCAGACTGGAGGTTGATTTCCATGGCGCCCGCCAAGGCCAAAGCCCGCACCACCCTCGATCGCTCCGGCGACGTTCCGCTGCACGCGCAGCTCGCCGCGTTCCTGCGCGCCGGCATCCGTGACGGCCGCACGCCGCCGGGCGCGGCGCTGCCGAGCGAGGCGGCGCTGTGCGAGCAGTACGGCGTCGCGCGCAGCGTGGTGCGGCAGGCTCTGGCGGCCCTGGCGGCCGATGGCCTGGTCCAGCGCGATGCGGGCCGCCCGGCCGTGGTGCTGGCGCCGCGCCAGCACCGGCGGCTGGTCCAGCGTTCCACCGGCCTGTATCAGCAGATGGCACAGACCGGCGTTGCCCTGGGCACGCGGGTACTGAGCCTCGAACCGGCCGAGGCGCCCGCCGACGTCGCCGCGTTCTTCGAGGGCGTGCCGCTGCTGCGGCTCGAACGGTTGCGTCATGTGGGTGGCGAGCCGCTCGCCTATGTGCGCACCTGGCTGCCCGCCGAACGCGTGGCCGGCCTGCAGGCCGAGCAGCTCACGGATGCCTCGCTGCACGGCGTGCTGATCCATCAGTTCGGCCTGCAGCCTGGCGCCGGCCGCAATCAGATCCGCGCGGTGGCCGCCGACAGGATCCAGGCGCGACTGCTCGACATCCGCGCGGGCGGGCCGCTCCTGATGCTCGAAGGCCAGGGCAACGACCAGCATGGTCGGCCGCTCGAGTGGTTCACCACCTGGCACCGCCCCGAACAGCTCGTGTTCGACGTGGACGTGAGCGAGGGCGGCGAACACGTGCAGACCCGTCTGCACGATGCGCGCCCCACCACCACGCGCGGCACGACGGCGGCCGCGGCCACTACTGCCGCGCCCGCCGCCAGCGGCCCCGACCCGCTCGCACGCGCCCAGGCGCTCGTGGCCGAGCTCTCCGCCGAACTCGAACGCCTGCGCGGCACGCGCTGACGCGATCGGCGCGCGCCACGCGACGCGCGCGTCTCCTTGCCGTATCAATACTGCGCGGTCAGCGTCAGCATCACGCTGCGCGGCTCGCCATACCAGTTGCTGCCGTTCAGGCTGCCCACCGTGCGGTAGTACTTCTTGTCGAAGATGTTGTTCACGTTGAGCGCGGCCTGCAGGTTGCGATTGATGCGATAACCGATGCGGCCATCCCAGATCGCGTAGCCGCCCTGTTCGAGTCGTAGGGCGTTCACGGTCTTGTAATTGGCGCTCTGCAGGCGCACGCCGCCCCCCACCTCGATGGCATTCCAGTCGCCCGGCAGACGATAGTTGCTCCACACGCGGAAGATATGGCGCGGCGTGAACGTGCTGTAGGTGCCGCCCTCGTTGGCGCTCGCGGCGCCGGTGGCCGTGCGGTCGCGCAGGTACTTGGTGGTGTTGAACGTATAGCCCGCGATCACGTTCCAGCTCGGCGTGATGCTGCCCGTCAGCTCGAGCTCGAAGCCCTGGCTGCGCACCTTGCCGTCGTTCACGAAGCACGCGCCGCCCGTGGGCGAGCCCAGGCACGGCGCGGGTGCGTTCGGGTCGCTCTGCGAGCGGCCGTCCTCGATGGTGCGAAACAGCGCCACCGAGCCATTGAGCCGGCCGTCCAGCATCGTGCCCTTGAGGCCGATCTCGTAGTTCTCGCCGGTGGCCGGATCCAGCGGCGAGCCGTCCGACTTATAACTCGTGGCCTGCGAGCGGAAGATTTCCGTATAGCTCACATAGGTGGTCCAGTCGGGCGTGATGTCATACGACAGCGCGCCATACGGGGTGAACTCGCCGCTGTCCTTGGCGCGCGTGGTCACGCCCGTGACCCGGTTCTGCGACGAGCTCCGGTAGTTGCTCAGGCGTCCGCCCAGGGTGAGCTTGAGCGGATCGGCCAGCGACAGACGCAGCGAGCCATAGAGTCCGCCCTGCTCCGTCACGGCATTGCTGCGCGACGGCGTACGCGCCAGCCGCGTCGGGAAGTCGCTGTAGTCGCGCGGATCGAAGTCGTAGACGTTCACGCGCGGATTGTCCGGCGTGTACAGCGCCGAGGTGCTGTCGTAGTCGCGCTCCCAGTAGTTGGCGCCCAGCAGCACATCGTGGCGCTGGCCCAGCGCATGGAAGCTGCCTTCGATCGAGGCGTCGATGGCGTGCTGCACCGAGCTGCCGGTCTGGTCGAACGCCGAGAGCGTGGCGCCCAGTCCGGTGGCCCGGTTCACCGTGCCGAAGGCCGAGCCCGAGTAGTCCTGGCTGCGTTCGTGCGCGCGCGTGGCCGCCAGCCGCAGGCGCCAGTCGTCGTTGAAGCGATGGCTCAGGTCCGCGAAGACGGTGGTGCGCTCGAAGCGCGCGCGCGACCAGGCGGCATTGAAGAACGTGTCGCGGGGCAGACCGATGTCGCCGCCATCGGAGAAACGCGGCAGGCCGCCATAAAACGGCGTCATGCGGTTGCGCTCGTAGCTCAGGCCCGCGCTGGCCACGGTGTCCGGCGTGATGTCGGCTTCGACGATGCCATAGAACACCGAGCGCTGCGTGTTCGAGATGTCGTAGAACTCGTCCTTGTCCTGGTAGGCCGCCACCATGCGGCCGCGCACGGACCCGCTCTGGTTCAGCGGCCCGCCCACGTCGAACTCGCCGCGATAGTTGTTCCATGAGCCCGCGCTCACCTTGCCCGACACCGCGAATTCCGGGGTCGGGCGCTTGCGCACCAGATTCACGGTGCCGCCGGGTTCGCCCGCGCCGTTGTACAGGCCGGCGGGGCCCCGCAGCACTTCCACATGATCGTAGATCGCCATGTCGGGCTGCGTCAGAAAGCCGCTGCCCGACTGCGTGGGCACGCCGTCGAACTGGATGTTCTCGATCTTGTAGCCGCGCGAGTAGTAGGCGCGCTCGTAGCTGTTGGTGTCCTGCACCGTGATGCCCGGCGTGATCTCCATCGCCTCGCCCAGGCTCGTGATGGCGCGGTCATCGAGCAGCTGGCGCGTGACCACGCTCACCGACTGCGGGATCTCCTGCAGGCTTTGCGTGCGCTTGCCCAGCATGATCGCCGGCGTGCCGTAGCTGCGGTCGCCCTCCGTCACCACCTGGTCGGCATGACGGCCACTCACGGTCAGTGTGGGCATCACGGCAACGCCGCCCTGCCCGGGGTCGGGCCGCAGGCGATATTTGCCCGGCCCCTCGGCCACGGCCAGCAGGCCCGTGCCCTGAAGCACGCGCGCCAGGCCCTGCTCGACCGAATGACGGCCTTCCAGGCCCGCGCTGCGCTTGCCCTGCGTCAGCGCCGGATCGATCGCGATCAGCACATTGGCGGTGGTGCCGAACTGCCCCAGCACCTGATCCAGCGTCCCCGCGCCGATATGAAACTCGCGCGCGGCCGGGGCGGCCTGCTGCGCGCTCACCGGCGCCACCAGCGCGCCGAACGCGGGCCCCGCCAGCAGGGCCGCCAATACGGTGGGGCGGAACAGACGATGAAAGGAAGACGACGAGCGCGTCGCCGGGCTCGCGCCGCGGCGGCGGGTGTTGATATCGTGGGGCATGAGGGAACCGGCGGGCCGGGATGAGGACACGCCGAGGTCGCGTCCGGGTTATCTGGCGCACCGATCGCGGTGCGGCTCACCTTGTATGAAACGCGAGCGGCGGCGATCTGCCTGGCTGTTACAAAAAAGGCCTCAGGCCGCGGCGAGCGTCACCCAGTAGCGGCTGCGGTACACCAGGCGCAGGCGCAGCACCTGCGCAATCATCTGCAGCGCCTCGTCGGTGCGGTCGAGCGGAAAGGTGCCGGAGATCGGCAGATCCGCCACCTCGGGGTCGCAGCGCGTGAGCCCCGGCCGATAACGCGCCAGCTCGGCCACCAGCTCGCCCAACGGCATGCGTTCGGCAGCCACCACGCCCTGCGCCCAGCTATCGGCCATGGGCGACAGCTGCCGCAGCGCATCGACGCCGTTGCTCCAGAGCTCGGTCATCTCGCCGCCGCGCACACGTCTCGCGCCCGCGCCCTGCGCCGGCTGGAGCCAGATCTCGCCGCGCCCCACCGCCACGCGGCTCTGTCCGGCCCAGGTGTCGCGCACGCCGAACCGCGCATCGGCGGCGTCGATACGGCCCGCCTGCGTCATGAGCGTGAACGGCGATTGCGCGTGCACCATCACTTCGCCGCCCAGCAGCAGCGCACGCGGACGCGCGCCCTCCGGATAGAGCAGCAAGTCCGTACGCGTGTTGAGCAGCAGCGTCACGCCTTCGGGCAGCGCGAGCGTGCGTTGAGCTCCGGTACCGGTATGAATGCGTTGTGCCAATGCCGGCCGGCTGCCGGTGAGACCGCCCAATCCCAGCGCCCCGGCGAACGTGGCGAGGCCGAGCAGCTCGCGCCGGCGATTGCGTGCGCGCCGCGCGCTGTCGTCCAGCGCCACGCGCACGCTCGGCCCGTGCAGCAGATTGGCGCCGGGCAGACGCATGAGCCCGCACACGCGCACCCAGGCGGTTTCGTGATCGGGGTGCATCGCGCGCCAATCGCCGCACTCCCGCATCAGCGGCGCATCCCGTTCCGGCTCGGATTGCAGCATCACGAAGTAGGTCGCGGCCTGCTCGATCACCGCCGCCGCAATGCGGGGCGTGGGGCTCGCGGCCGCCGCGGCATGGGCCGCCCCGGCACCGGCCGCCGCGGCATGGGCCGCCCTTCTCCCCACCCCGCTCATTCGTAGAGCGCCGCGTGGCAGTGCGCGATGGCTTTCACCATATCTTTCTGCACCATATTGAGCGTGATCCCGAGCATCTCCGCGATGTCGCGATAAGCCATGCCGTCGAGCTGCGCATACAGGAACACGTTGCGCACGCGCACGGGCAGTCCGTCGAGCACGCGCGAGATGCGGGCCAGCGCCTCGGCCACCAGCGCGCGATCTTCTTCCGAGGGTTGATACGCCTGCGGCACCACGGCCAGCGCTTCGAGATAGGCCCGCTCCAGCGCGACACGGCGATAGAAGTTGGCCATGAGGCGAGTCGCCACGGTGGCGAGGTAGGCGCGAGGCTCGCGCAACACGCCGCTCGTGCCCGCGCGCATCAGGCGCTCGAACGTGTCCTGCGCCAGATCGGCGGCGTGTTCGGTGTCGCCTCCCAGGCGCCGCCGCAGCATCTCGATCAGCCAGCGGTGATGATCCTGGTAGAGCCGCCCCACGTCGGCGCGTGCGTCGGAATGGGACGTGGCGGGAACCATAGCTGCAGGCTTATAATGATAATGAGAATAGCTATTAGTATAGAGACGCCAGCCCGGCGCAGCCAAGCCGCCGGGCGTAATTCGCCTGCAAGCGTCGGCTCTACACCACAGTTCCACTGAACGGCACGGCCTGCCCTGGCGTGCGGTTTCCTTGAATCTCCTATCGGCCCGGCGCAACCGGCGGCACGCATGTCCCTACCTCCTACCGAGCAGTCCGCCGTCGCCTCCCTCTACACCGCGCACCAGCCCTGGTTGCAACGCTGGCTGAGCCGCCGGCTCGGCTGCGCCCACGATGCGGCGGACCTCACGCAGGACACGTTCATCCGGTTGATGAACGGCCGCCAGGCGCAGGCGCTGCGCGAGCCGCGCGCCTTCCTCACCACGCTGGCACAGCGCGTCCTGGTGGATTTCTGGCGCCGGCGCGAGCTCGAGCGCGCCTACCTCGACAGCCTCGCGGCCCTGCCGGAAGCGCATGCGCCCTCCGAAGAGTCGCGCGCACTCGTGCTCGAAGCCCTCACCCAGATCGATCGCATGCTCGCCCGCCTGCCGGCCAAGGCCCGCGCCGCGTTTCTGCTCAGCCAGCTCGACGGCCTGAGCTATCCGCAGATCGCGCGGCAGCTCGGCGTGGCCGAGATCAGCGTGCGGCGCTACATGAAACAGGCGATCGCCGCCTGCGTGGCCGCGCAGACCGGCGCCGGCGCGGCATGAGCGCGGTGCCAGCCTCTCCCGACGCGCTCGAGCGCGCAATCGACTGGATGGTGCTGCTGGAGTCGGGCGCTGCAAGCGCGGCCGACCGCGCGCGCTTCTCGGCCTGGTTGGCCGACCCGGCGCACGCACAAGCCTGGCAGACGGTGTGCGGCGCCGTCAGCGGCGCGCTCGCCCCCGTGCGCGGCCCGCAGGCCGGTGCGGCCAGCGCAGCCCTGCGCCAGCCGGTCTCACGACGCAAATGGATCATCGGCGCGGGGCTGCTGCTGGCGGGCGGCGGCCCGGCGGCCTGGGTACTGGATCGCCACACGCCCCTCATGACGCTGACCGCCGACCTGCGCACGGGCACCGCCGAACGCAGGCGCTATCCCCTGCCCGATGGCTCGGTGCTCACGCTCAACGCCCGCTCCGCCGCCGACCTGGCTTACGACGACAGCGAGCGGCGCGTGGTGCTGCGGGCGGGCGCGCTGTGCGCCGAGGTGGCCGCCGACGCCCGCCCCTTCGTGGTCGCGACCGCGCATTGCGAAGTGCACGCGCGCCAGGGCCAGTTCGCCGTGGTGCAGGGCGAGGGGCAGAGCGAAGTCACCGCGCTGCGCGACACGGTCGAGGTCTGGAGCCAGGGTGCGCGCACCACGCTGGACGCAGGCGCCAGCCTGCGCGTGGACGCCGGCGGGCCCGGCGAGATCGTGCCGGGCAGTGCCTGGCGCGCCGCCTGGCCGAGCGGCATGCTGGTCGTGCGCGACGAGCCGCTCGCGCGGGTCGTCGACGCGTTGCGCCCCTACCGGCGCGGCTGGATCCGGCTGGCGCCCGAGGCAGCCCGTCTCCGGGTCGTGGGGACCTTCCCGCTGGACGACACCGACGCCGCCCTAGACGCGCTCGCCCAGACCCTGCCGATCACGCTGCGCCGCCACGCCGGCTGGCTCGTCACACTCGAAACGCGCGCAGCATGATCGGATTTGCCGGGCTCATCCGACAACCCTGCTGAGACCTCACTCACAGGAGAATCCGCATGACCCCGCGTTTACGCGCCACCGCTCTTGCCGGAGCGCTGGCCAGCCTGACCCTCACCCCACCCGCCCTGCACGCCCAGGCCGCCAGTCAGGTCTATGACCTGCCGGCCGCGCCGCTGGCCGACACCCTCACCGAGCTGGCGCGCGCCAATGGCCGCACGCTGTCGGTCGATCCCGCGCTGGTGGCGGGCCGCCGGGCGGCGCCCGTGCGCGGCCGCTACGACGCCGAGCAGGCGCTGCGCCAGGCGCTCGCCGGCACCGGGCTCGAGCTGACGACCACCGCCAACGGCACGCTGAGCGTGCGCCCCGCGCGCACCGGCCAGACCAGCACGCTGGAGCCCGTGCGCGTGATCGGCGTGCAGGAGTCCGCGCTGGGCCCCGTCGACGGCTATGTGGCGCGCCGCAGTTCGGCCGGCATGAAAACCGACACCGCCCTCGTCGAAACCCCGCAGGCGGTCTCGATCGTGACGAGCGACCAGATCCGCGACGTGAAGGCCAGCTCGCTCGCCGACGTGCTCGACTACACGCCGGGCTTCGCCGCGCAGGCGCCGTCGTTCAGCCGCATGGTCGACGACTTCATGCTGCGCGGCTTCAACGTGGCCACCGGCAACAGCGGCATGCTGCGCGACGGGCTCAAGCTGCAATCCAGCGTGTACGACGGGGGCCAGGAGCCCTACGGCCTGGAGCGCGTCGAGGTGATGCGCGGCGCGGCCTCCGTGCTGTATGGCCAGCTGAGCCCCGGCGGCGTGGTCAACGCCGTGAGCAAGCGGCCGTCCGGCGAGCGCCTGCGCGAACTCAATGTGGAGTACGGCTCGTACGATCGCCGCCAGATCTCCGGCGACTTCACCGGCCCGCTCTCCGAGGATGGCGTCTGGACCTATCGCCTGACCGGGCTGGCGCGCGAGGCCAACAACTGGATGCGCCACACGCCCGACGACCGCACCTATCTCGCGCCGTCGTTGCGCTGGCAACCCTCGGCCGCCACCTCGCTCACGCTGATGGCCACCTACCAGCGCATCCGCACCAACTTCGCCGCGCCGCTGCCCGCGTCGGCCACGCTCAACGGCAAGCTGCCGCGCGACTTCTTCGTGGGCGAACCGGATTTCGACCGCTACGACATGGACAGCGGCACGGTGGGCTACGCCTTCGAGCACGCATTCAACGACCGGCTCAAGCTGCGGCAGAACACGCGTTACTACACGGCTGAGGGCAACTGGGATTACGTGTCGTTCGGCGCCCTGCTGCCCAACGACTCGGTCCGGCGCGGCGTCGTCAGCCGCGACGAGCGCTCCAGCGGCATCACGACCGACACCTCGCTCGAGTGGCGCGTCGATACCGGCCCGGTCGAACACACCCTGCTCGCCGGCCTGGACTACTACCGCAGCCGCTACGACTCGCACCGTTATGGCGGCACCGTGGCGCCGCTGGACAACATCTACGACCCGACCTACGGCGCGACGCCGGTGGTGAACCGCGCGGCCGACAACGGCTTCGTCACCCGCGGCGAATCGATGGGCCTGTATCTGCAAGACCAGATGCGCATCGCCGACAAGTGGGTGATGGTGCTGGGCCAACGCCAGGACTGGGCGCGCAGCACGCAGCGCACCTTCGCCAACGACCGTACGGTGCGCTCGAACGACAGCGCCAACACCGGCCGCGCCGGGTTGGTCTATCTGGCCGACAACGGCCTCGCGCCCTACCTGAGCGCGAGCCAGTCGTTTGCCCCGTCACTGGGCGCGAGCCGCGACAACACGCCGTTCAAACCCACCAAAGGCACGCAGTACGAGCTTGGCCTGCGCTACGAGCCGCCGGGCACGCGGATGCTGTTCTCGGCCGCCGTCTACGACCTCACGCAGCGCAACTCGCTCACCGTGGATCCGGTCAACCCCACCTTTTCGGTGCAGACGGGCAAGGTGCGTTCGCGCGGCCTCGAGCTCGAGGCGCGCGCGCAGTTCGGCGCGACCGGCCTGACCGCCAGCTACGCCTACACCGATGCCCGCACCACGCGCAGCAACGACCCGCTGCTGCAGGATCAGCGCGTGGCGCTGGTGCCGTTGCACAGCGCGTCGTTGTGGGCCGACCATGACTTCACCGCGCTGGGCGCGGCCGGCCTGACGCTGGGCGTGGGTGCGCGCTATGCCAGCAGCAGCAACATCCCGGGTTACGACCGCGATGCGCCGGGCTATCTGCTGTTCGACGGCATGGCGCGCTACGACTTCGGCGCGCTCTCTCCCACCATGAAGGGCCTGAGCGTGACGGTGAACGCGCGCAACCTGTTCAACCGGGGGTATATGTCGTGCTCGGCCGCGAGCGGCTGCCGCTATGGCGCGCCGCGCCTGCTGTACGCGACCATGAGCTATCGCTGGTAAGAACGGGCCCTGCCGGGAAGGCAGGGCCTCGCCCTACGCGGCCAGCGCGATCGGCTCGCGCTGGCCGTACCCTTCTTCGCCGTACACCAGCCCCGGCAACGGGCTATGTCCGCGCGCGCAACGATTCCAGAGGGTCTCGACCCATCCCATCGCGGTGTCGACGATGACGTCCTGCACGTCGAACGCCGTCTGGTGCGATGCGAAGGTGGGCACCTCGGGTTCGAGCCCGGTCTCCGTGTACACCACCTCGAACAGATTGCGATGCGGTTCGATCGCGCGGTTGAGCACGTAGAGGTCCGGCCCGTCGAGGCTGGCCACGATCGAAAACGTGCCGGTGCCGTCCTGATCGGGGAAGATGGCGATATGGATCTCGCGCGCCTTGGGCGGCAGCGCCGCGATCAAAGCCCGCAGCTTCTCGCCGGCGGCATCGGCGTGTTGATCCAGGATGCGCAGCAGCGCTTGTTCGTAGTCGTGGCGAGTCATGCGCGCACGGTAGCGCAATGCCGCGCCCCCGCACCCCACAACTTGTAAGCCCATGCAAAACCCCGCAACACCTTGCGTGAAAGCCCGCGCAAGCGGCTTGCTAACATCAGCGCACTTTTCCTTCCCTACCCCTCCGCCATGACGCCCCGTTCCGTAAGCAAGGCCCTTTGCGCAGTGCTCCTCGCGACCTCGCCCGCTCTCCTGATGGCTCAGACCACGGTGCGATCGCTGGATGAAGCGCGCGACGCGCTTCGCACACAGGAAGGCCGGGATCTGCGCGACAGCCAGATGTCGGGCGCGCCGCAACCCGACGGCCTGGGCACCGCCCTGCCCGCCGGCTTTACCAAAGAATTTCTGCTGCGCGAACTCGCGCCCGCCGCCGATCCGGCCACGCTGGTGCTCGCCGGCGCCAAACCCTGGGCCGCGCGGCCCAACAGCTACGTGGCGATGGTGTGCCTGGCGCGCACCGCCAAGGCCGCGGCACGCGCGGTCAAGTCGAGCCGCACCGATTGCAGCAACGTGCTGGGCCAGGGCGACGAACGCGACGTCATGCTGGGCGTCTTCGAAGCCGCGCCCGGCGCCGCGCCACGCCGCATCGCGCGCACGCCGGACCCGGTCGACACGCCCACCAACTGGTACGACAGCAACATCGACATGCCAATGGATCTCAGCCTGCAGGAGGGCGAAGGCGCGCCGCTGGCGGAGCCCCAAGGATGGCGCCGCTGGGATCTGGCGCGGTACGAGATCCGCCCGGGCGACGTGGCCCTGGGCCTGCGCGCGACCTGGACCGAAGGCTATTCGGGTGGCGGCGCGGTGTTCGAAGCGCTCTACCTCTTCCGCATCGACGGCGACGCACTGCGCCCCGTCTTCGCGCGTCCGATGGCATTCACCAAGGACATCGCGGGCGACTGGAATGCCGATGGCACGCGCCAGCACGACGTGAGCGATGCCAGCAACGTGCTGGTGATGCTGCCCCGGAAGACCGACGGCTACTTCGACATCAAGCTCAGCCAGAAAGGCGGCGGCGACTTCGGCCGCGTCTTCACGTACTCCCGCGACAGCGGCATGTACGAGTAAAGCGTTCGGCGTATGGCCGCGCGGGATGCGCGGAGAGGGCCGCCTGGCCCATGCCCCGGCGGCGCGCGCTCAGCGCTGGTCCAGCCCCTTGGCCGAATCGGGCCAGCGCCGCGCGTACTCATGCTCGGGCGGCATCGAGATGCGGCGCCGATCGAACTGGTTGACCGATCTGTCGACCAGCTCGCCCTCGACGCGGCCGTCCGGATAGAAGTGCAGCAGAAGCAGCGCCGGATTGGGCGGGAACGGTTTGGGAATCGCCACCTCGGCCAGCGCCTCGCGAGGCACGGGCTTCTGCCCGTCGGAGATATAGCGGTTGGTCTTGAGGTCGTAGCGGCTGCCCTCGCGCCAGCGCACCACCACGTGCCGCGTGGCGCCGAAGCGAAAATCGCTTTCCTTCCAGACCGGCGGCCCCATGGCCAGGCCCCCGGTGGTGTAGGCCCCCGCGTTCCCCATCCAGATTTTGTCGACCGTGACGTCGAGGAGGCTGCGATCGGTGTAGTTGAAGGCGGCAAGCGTCAGGTACTTTCGCTTCGGCTTGCCCTGCGAGGCGGAGTTCGCGCCGCTGCCCGCGCAGCCGGTCATGAGCACGGCAAGCGCGCAGACCAGCGCGGTGAACCTTCGACGTCCAGCCATCCGCTCGTGCTCCCCGACGCGCGCGTCAGTTCATATAGTCTTTGGCTTCTTTCTCGGCGGCCCACGTTCGCAGCGCGCCGATGAATTCAGGGCACACATTGCCCTCGACCGTCGACTCGATGATGACGCTGTCTCGCATGCGCATGATCACCGCGCATTCGTAGACGCGGGTGCGGTTCTGCATATAGCCATGATTCGTGGTCTGCATCACCGGCGTCGGCGCCGAGTTGCGCGAGCCCGGGATCATGCCCACGACCTGCTGGCTCGATCCCGTGTTGACCCACTCGGTGTAGGGCGCGGTCTGGTAGTCGGTCCATTCCAGCTGCATGACGCCATTGCCCATGTTCTTGGTCCGCGACGGTTCGCCGAGGGCGGCGATCGCATCGTTCACGGAGCGGCCCTTCATGTTGCGGGCCACGTTCACGCTGGGCGAAAACGAAAACCCGTTGGAGAAGGACGGCAGCACGGAGCTTCCGCCCGTGGCCATGGGCGCGCAGCCCGACAACGTGACGAGCGCGGCGGCGGCCAGCAGCAGCGGCCAGCGCAGCGCGGCGGCGCGAGAGAGTTGCGGTGTCTTCATGGCGCTATTCCGGTTCGGGATCTGGTGAATCGCGCGCCATGATGCCGGGACAAGCGGCAAGGCTTCAACGTGTTTTGTTTCGCTTCGTGACATTAGGCGGTGCCCGGGCCCGCGCACCGCACCGGCTCGTTGCGCCTGCAACCACACTGGGCGCCTGCCTCCGCGCCCGTTTTGCGGGCGACACGCCGCCGCTCAGCCACGTCAGACGAGTCTGATTTTTTGTTACTCAATACGTCCCTCACAGCGTTTGGCGGTGCGCCGGTGGCACCGGTCCAGTTGCTAAGATCGTGCCGCTTCTCCCTCCGGCATGCCGTCCGCACGACGCGCATGACGCCCCGCGCGGCCGATTGCCGCGCCGCGATTCACCTCTTAGACGCATACACGATGATGCCCGCACGCCTTCTGCTCACGCTACGTACGGTAATGACCGCCCTGGTGCTCTTCGTGGGGCTGGGCACGGCCCAGGCCCAGGGCGTGGGCAAGACCTACGGCGGCACCGCCACCGACGAGAAGAACAGCAAGGTCTACTGGGTCATGCCCGTCACGTCCGGCAAGCAGGCCGAAGTCAACGCGGTGGCGCAATGCCGCGCGCAGGGCGGCAAGGGCTGCCTCAAGCTCGGCTGGTTCGCCGACAGCTGCATGGTGTACGCACGCAACTCGATCGACACGATTTACTCGGGCAACAGCGTCTCGCCCGAGATCGCGGCCAAGATGGCGATTCGCCGCTGCACGGCCGGCAGCCCCGACGGCGGATGCAAGCTGACGACCCTGCCCGTGTGCGTGGGCGCCGGCTATGCGGCCGAACACCGCGAAGCCGCCCTCAAGGCCAAGCCGGCCGAACTCGAAGCCGTGTCGGCGAAGTACGACAAGCGTGGCTACTGGGGCTCGATCGCCGAATCCGAAACGGGCGATCTGCTCTACGCGGATCAGTATCCGACCGAGAAAGAAGCCGTCGAGAAGCTGCTGGGCTGGGAGGACTGCAAAGGCTGCAAGAAGCTGCTCACCTACGAAAACAGCTGCGTCGGCCTGGCCTGGCAAAAAGGCGTGAAGGGCCGCGGCAACAGCTTCACCGCGCTGAACCCGGATCCCGACACGGCGCGCAATCAATCGCGCGCGGCCTGCACGGCCAAGACCGGCAATCCCGGCTGCGTGGCCATGGTGCGCTGCTCGGGCCGCCAGTACAAGAACGGCTACAAGGGCGAAGACGAAAAGGCGAGCTGAGGCGAGTGAACGCCGCCCGACATGACAATGGCCACCGCGAGGTGGCCATTTTTCATTGCGCAGCGAGTCCCCCCTGCCCGGCTCAGGCGTCGCGCAACAGCGGCAGCAGCTGTCGCCCCTGCCGTTCGATCTCGCGCTGATACGGCGTGTCGGACAGCACGAAATGGGTGATGCCCAGATCGCGATACTTGCGCAGCGAGCGCGCCACGTCCTGCGCCGATCCCACCAGCCAGGTCGTGCCGGCGCCGCCGCCACCGTGTTTGCCCGGCGCGGTGTAGAGATTGTCGTCGAGCACCTCGCCACGCGCGTGCAGGTCGAACAGGCGCTGTTGCCCCACGGCCACCGGACCGCGGTGGTCCTGCCAGCCCGCGCCGTTGTTCTCGGCCATTTTGGCGACCTTGGCCTGCGCCTGCGCCCACGCCTCTTCGGTGGTGTCGCGCACGAGCGTGGTGACGCGCAGACCGAACTCGAGCGGCGCGTGCTCGCGACCGAGCTCGGCGCCGAGCGCGCGCAGCCGCTCGATGCGCCGGGCCACGTCCGCCAGCGGCTCGCCCCAGAAGAGTTGCACGTCGGCCTCGGTGGCCGCCACGCGCTCGGCGGCTTCGGAGGCGCCGCCAAAATAGAGCTTGGGATGACGCCGCTCGCCGCGAGGCACGATGCGCGGCTGGGCGGTGGAGTCGCTGACCTGGAAATACTCGCCGCGGTAGTCCACGTGCTCCTCGGTCCAGAGCTTGCGCACCAGCTGCATGAATTCACGCGTGCGGGCGTAGCGCTGCACCTGATCGCCCTCGCGGTCGCCATAGGCCGCCACGCTGTCCTGGCCCGACACGATATTCACGCGCACCCGGCCGCCGCTCAGCTGATCGAGCGTGGCGGCCGCCGATGCGAAATGGGCCGGCTGCCAGTAGCCGGGCCGCACGGCGATCAGCGGCTCGAAGCTGCGCGTGCGGGCCGCCAGCGCGGCCGCCACCGTAAACGTGTCGGGGCGGCCCCAGCCGGCGCCCAGCAGCGCGCCCCGCCAGCCGTTGCGCTCGAGCGCCTCGGCCTGCGCGGCCAGGGTATCGAGACTGTTGTGATCCGACGCGGCGACGTCGCCACGATGCCCCGCCTCGACCTGATTGGGGATGTACCAGAGGAATTCGGAGGTGCTGCTCATGCGATGGGCCTGCCCTGTGAGGTGGAAACACCGAACGCCAGCATGCCCCAGGCGCGTCCTCAGGTCGAAGAACTATGGCGCGAATCCATATGTCTTGCGGCAATAAGAAACGCGCGCGACGCGACTGCGAGTACAGTGAAAACGGCCGGTCTGCCGCCGGATGGGCTCACGCCTGGCCCGAGGGTTTCCCCTAGGGCCATCGATGTCGATCTGGCCCGCGCCCGCACGTCGTGTCTGTACGTACCCCTCATTCATGGAGACTTCCATCATGGCTACCGGCACCGTCACCCTGCACCGCGTCCTGCGCGCTCCGGCCGAGCGCATCTACCGCGCCTTCATCGATCCCCACGCCGTCGCGCGCTGGCTGCCGCCCTACGGCTATGTCTGCGAGGTCGAAACGCTCGACGCCCGCGTGGGCGGTCAGCATCGCATGGCGTTCCGCAATTTCGGCACCGGCCACGCGCACCAGTTCGGCGGCACCTATCTCGAACTCGTGCCGGGCGAAAAAATCCGCTATTCGGATGCATTCGACGACAGCAACCTGCCGGGGCAGATGAGCACGACGGTCACGCTGCGCGCCGTGTCGTGCGGCACCGAGATCCACATCGTGCAGGAGGGCATCCCCGAGGCGATCCCCACCGAGATGTGCTATCTCGGCTGGCAGGAATCGCTGGCGCAGCTCGCGCGGCTGGTGGAACCCGAGATCCCCGACTGAACGGGGCCCGCGCGTCGGGAGCTGCCGGAGCGTGGCCGCGCGTGCACCCCGGCGCGGTCCGATTGCTCGAACGCTTAGGATTGCGCGCGAGTACGGTTCGTCGCGCGCTCACGCGACCGCGTCGGAGGCCGGCGCGGATGCGGGACGCGTCTCGGGCAACAGCAGCAGCACGGCGCACGCCAGCGCGGCCACGGCGGCCAGCGTGATGAACGCCATGTCGTAGCCGCCATACCGCACGACCGTGCCGGCCAGCCCGTTGCTCAGGGCCGCGCCAACCCCGAAGACGGTCGTCACGGCGCTCAGGCTCGCGTTATAGCGGCCCGAGCCTTGCGTGAGGTCCAGCACCATCAGCGGCAAGGCGGCGCCGAAGATGCCCGCGCCGACACCATCGAGCAATTGCACCGCCACCAGCCATGCGGTGTCGTCCGACAGCGTGTAGAGCACCCCGCGCAGCGGCAGAATCAGAAAGCCGATCAGCAGAAGCGGCTTGCGCCCCCAGCGATCCGCGTAGCGGCCGACCGCCAGGGCCGCCGGGATCATCACGAACTGGGCCGCCACGATGCAGGCGGCGGTGAGCGGCGTGGCGAGCTTCTCGTTCGCCAGGGCCAGCTTCTGGCCCACCAGCGGCAGCATGGCGGCGTTGGCCAGATGGAACAGCGCGCAGCTGCCGGCCAGCACGAGCAGGCTGCGCTGTTGCAGCAGCGCGCGCAGCGGCAGCGGTGCCGCGTCGTGATCGCTCAGCCCGCGGGCGCGCTCGGGATCGATATCGGCGGGCAGCCGCCACGCGGCCACGATGCTGGCTAGCGCCATCACCGCCATCAGATAAAACACGGCGACGGGCCCCCAGACATACGCGAAGCCGCCCGCAAGCAGCGCCGCGACCGCGTTGCCGGCGTGATTGAAGGATTCGTTGCGCGCGATACGGCGCGCGAACAGGCGCGAACCGGTCAGGCCCAGCGTCACCCCCGCGATGGCCGGCGCGAAGACCGACGAGGCCACCCCGGCGAGCGACTGCGTCACGCTCACCCAGGCGAAGCCCGCATCGAACAGGATCGCCAGGCAGGCCAGCGTGATGAGCAGGGCGGCGCCGATCAGCAGCAGGCGCTTGTCCGGCACACGATCCACGAGCGCGCCCGCGGGCGTCTGCGCCACCAGCGCGGCGATGCCGGCCAGGGTCATGACCCACCCGATGCTGTCGGGCGGCCAGTGATGGACCGACAAGAGATAGATCGCGAGATAAGGCCCAAGTCCGTCGCGCACGTCGGCGACGAAGAAGTTGAGCGCGTCCAGTGGACGCGATGCGGATGACGAACTCACGCTGATCCCGATAAGGTCGCCGCTTGAAGGTGGCGGCCGGCTAGGTGCGGCCGGCTAGGTGCGGCTGGCTAAGTGCGGCTGGCTAAGTGCGGCCGGCTAAGCGCGGCCGGCTAGGCGCGGCCGGCCAGGCGCGGCTGGCTAAGTGCGGCCCGCGAAGCCGTGACACGCGGCGACAGTAGCACGGCCCGGGGGTCGCCGTGCATCCCCCTTTTGGCGTCTCCGCGGCCACGCTCAGCCGAGTTCGCGGGCCTCCGCGCGCAGCCCCTCTGCCAGCTCGGCGGCCGCCTTGCCCAGCCCGGTATGGCGCGGCAGGCGCAGATACACCGGCAGGTTCAGACCGTTGCGCGTATTCGAGAAGCGCAGCGCGACCAGCGATTTGCGCGCCAGCGCCTCGCGCACGCTCCCGCGCGGCAGATTGGCCCAGCCGTGGCCCGCCTCCACCAGCGCGAGCGCCCCCGCCGTGTTGTCGACCTGCCAGACGCGGCTGCTGATCACGGGCCGCGCATCGCTCATGGGCACCTCCGGGTTCGCCACCACGACCTGCCGGTGCAGGGCCAGGGTTTCGATCGGCCAGGCCTTGCGTGCCCCCAGCGCATGGGCGGGCGCGGCCACCGCCATCAGCGTCTCGGTCCAGAGCGCGTGGATCGATTCCTGCGCGTGCAGCTCGAGCCCGCCGTAGGCCACGCACAGATCGACGGCAGACCGGTGCAGGGCGTCCACGATCTCGTCCTGCGGCGCGCGCCGCACCTGGATCTCGAGCGCGGGATAGCGCTGCGCGATCGCGGACAGCGCACGCATGACCGGCGCATCATCGAGCTCGGCGGCCACGCCGATCCTCAGACGCGCTTCGACGCCTGACGACAGATGCAAGGCATGCGCGCGCAACGCGCTCAGTTGCTCGTCGATCAGACGCGCCCCCGGCAACAGTGCCGCCATCGCGGGCGTGGGCACGGGCTCGCGCCGGCTGCGGTCGAACAGCACCAGACCCAGCTCGGCCTCGAGGTTGGCCACCGCCATGCTCACCGCCGACGGCGTGCGCCGCAACGCGCGCGCCGCCGCCGAGAACGAACCCGTATCCACGATACGCAGCAGTGTCTCGATGTGATCGCTCGTGAGCATGGCCGCCTTCCTATAAGCAAAACTGACAGTATCCAGCTTTTATGGACATATCCTCTGATGATAGCCTTGCGCCCTTTCCAACGATAGGCAAGAGAGAAACCATGCAGGGCTGGCGCAGGCGCGTGACGTATGTGGTGTTGTTCGAGGCGCTGGGCATCCTCATCGCGGCCACCTGGCTGAGCCTGCTGTCGGGCGCCGGCGCGGTGCAGAGCGGAATGCTGTCCCTCATGATCACCACCACCGGCATGACCGTGAATTTCTTCTACAACCTGGGCTTCGAGGCCTGGGAGCGGCGTCAGCGCGAGCGCACCCGGTCGTTTGCGCGCCGGGTCGGCCATGCGCTCGGATTTCAGGTGGTGCTGGTGTCGTTCCTGATCCCGCTGATCGCGTGGTGGCTCGACGTCAGCCTGTGGCAGGCCTTTTTGTACGACGCCGCGCTGATCGTGTTTTTCCCGATCTTCACGTTCTTCTACAACTGGACCTTCGACACGGTGTTCGGCCTGCCCGACGCCGTGAGCGCGGGCTGAGCGGTTGCGGCCGGCGAGGTGCGGCCGGCGAGGTGCGGCGGGCACATTCGCCGTGCCCTCTGCCTGCAGGCCGCCCCGGCCCGCCCGCGTCAGAAGCGGTAGGCCACGCCCACGCTGCCGAACACATTGGCCTTGCGCTCGTTGAGCGGGCTGTCGCGCGCATCGCCGAGCACCGTGTTCACGCCCACCGTGCTCATCAGGTTCCAATCCTTGGTCAGGCTGTAGTTCCAGCTCGCGGCCACCGCGGCCGACTTGAAGCCCGACGAGGCCGAGTACTGCGGCAGGCCTTCGCGGCTGCGCGCGGCATCGCGGGCGCTCACGCCGAACCAGGTCTGCATGGCATCGCTGTTGGCCCAATGCGTGCTCACGCCCAGGCGCAATTGCTGCCGCTCGGTCTGCAGCACGGCATACGAGGCGCGCAGTTCGAGCGTGCCGCCGTAGCCGCTCTTGGCGGCCTGGCGATACGCGGCGCCCAGCGAGTAGCGGCCCGGCGTCCATTCGATGTAAGCGCCGTACGACGCATGAAAATCGATGTCGCGCATGCCCTTGGTCCGGTCGGCGTCATCCGAGTCGCGGCCCAGATCCATGCCCAGGAAGATCCCGCCTTCGAGATCGGTGGCGAGATTGGTGCGCAGCCCCAGCGCCGGCAGACCCGCGCGCGGCGAAATGAAGAACGGGCCCGACGAATAATTGATCAGCGGCCGCGGCACGGCGCGATACTCGCGCGAGCCCTCGTACACCGGCACGACGCCCACGCCGAGGCCGATGAAGTTATTACTTTGGGCCTGCGCCCCGGCTGCGCCGGCGAGCAACGCCAGCCCGGCCGCACCGCGCGACCACATTGATCCAAGCATGATGGCTCCTGTCGATTCCCACGGCGGCGCGTCCGGCCACCGTATCTGGCCGTTATGATGGCGAACGGCGTTTAGGAATTCTTTAAAGACAGCCCCACTCTCGGGAGGCCAGCGGCTGCGCCGTGGTCAGGCGGTGCCCGGGCCGCTGCGGCGCCACTGGCCAGCGAATATGGCTGCGGTGGCTGCTCAGGCTGCGGCCGCCCCCGATTAAAAAATTTTTAAAGCGCGGCGCCGCATACTCCGGCGCTTGCCCGCCCTTCCCCTCAAGGCCCCCTCACCATGCGAATTCTGCTCGTCGAAGACGACGCCATGCTGGCCGATGCGCTGGCCGTGGCGCTGCGGCGCGATGGTGCCCGCGTCACGCTCGCACGCGATGCCGGCGCGGCGCAGCTCGCCCTGATCGACCACGACTTCGAACTCGTGCTGCTCGATCTGGGCCTGCCGGGCGGCTCGGGCATGGGCGTGCTGGCTCAGCTCCGGTCCCGCTACGACGTCACGCCCGTCATCATCATGACCGCCCGCGACCGGCTCAGCGAACGCATCGCCGGACTCGACGCGGGCGCCGACGACTACCTCGTCAAGCCCTTTCAGATCGACGAGCTCCTGGCGCGGCTGCGCGCGGTGCTTCGCCGCAGCACCGGCCGGGTCGCGCCGCTGCTGCAATGCGGCGCGATCGTGATGGACCCGGCCAACCACCAGGTCACGCTCGACGGCGAGCCCGTCGCGCTCAGCACGCTCGAATACCGCACGCTGCAGGCTTTGATGGAACGCGCCGGCAAGTCGCTCTCGCGCGCCGCGCTCGAGCTCGCCGTGTATGGCGACAGCGCCGCCACCGGCAGCAACACCGTCGCCGTCTACGTGCATCAGCTGCGCAGAAAGCTCGGCGAAGACTGCATCGAAACCGTGCACGGCTACGGCTACCGCATCCGGACCGCCGCGGCATGAGGGGCGGCTCTTCGCACCGCTCGTTGCGATTGCGCCTGCAGGCCGGCATCCTGGCCGTGCTGCTGCTTTTCTGCGTGGCGATGCTGGCCTGGTATCGCGCGGAGATGACGCGCGAACGCACCGGCGAATGGGACTACAACCTCCAGAGCGTGGGCCAGACCGCCCTGCTCTCGCTGCCGCGCGGACTCGAGCTCACCGGCCTGCCGGAGGGCTACACGCTTTCGGATCAACTGCGTCTGGCGCCCGACCAGACCGACGTGGCGATCCAGGCCTACGCGCTCGACGACGGCCGCCGTCTGCTCGCCTCGCCCAACTCGCCCAGGTCGCCGCTGGTGCCCTCGCGCAAAGACGGGCTGGCCTCCACCGTCGTCGAAGGCACGGAGTGGCGCACCTACGCGATCAGCGATGCCGAAGGCCGCATCCAGGTGCAGGTCGGCAAAGCCACCTGGCAGTTGCGCAACGAGCTGCGCGAGCGCCTGCGCACCGCCCTGGCGCTCATGAGCGTGCTGTTCGTACTGCTCGCCGCCGTGTCGTGGGCCATCACCTACGCCACGTTCGCGCCCGTGCTGCGGCTCTCCACCGCGCTGCGCAATCGCCAGCCGCTCGACCTCGAGCCGCTGCCCGACGCCGACATGCCCGACGAGATCCAGCCGCTGGTCGGCGCGCTGAACCAGCAGCTGGCGCGCGCCGAGGCTTCCATCGAAAACGAACGCCGCTTCCTGCAGGATGCCGCGCACGAGCTGCGCACGCCGCTCGCCGTGCTCTCCGTGCAGGCAGAGAACGCCCTGCGCAGCGACGATCTCGACGAGATTCGCGCCAACGTGCGCCAGATTTTCGAGGCCACGCAGCGCAGCGCCCGCATGTCTGAGCAGTTGCTGGATATGGCGCGCATGGAGTCGGCCGGTCTGCTCGACGCCGCCGTGCGCATCGACCTCGCCGCGGTCGGCGCCGCGGTCGCACGCGATTACGAAGCGCGCGCCGAGCAGCGCGGCCAGATTCTGCAAACCGAACTCGACCCAGGCCTCGTGCGCGGGCACCTCGACAGCCTCGGCATCCTGCTGCGCAACCTGCTCGACAACGCCGTGCGCTACAGCGGCCCGGGCGGACGCATCGTGCTCCGTTGCGACCACGACGACATGTCGAACGACGTGGTGCTCGCCGTGCTGGACGACGGCCCCGGCGTACCCGAAGCCTCACGGCCTCGCATTCTCGACCGCTTCTACCGCGCCCCCGACGCCGTCGGCCATGGCAGCGGCATCGGCCTGTCGCTCGTCGCACGCATCGCGCGTCTGCACGGCGCCACGGTCGAGGTCGGCGCCGGGCTCGATGGCAAAGGGCTGGGCGTGACGGTGCGCTTTCCGGCGGCCAACGACGTCAGCCGCCCGTCGACGCCCGCTCGATGATCTGAAAGCCCACGTCGATCACCGGATCGTCCACCGTTTCGCCGCGGCAACGCGCCATCAGGATGCGCGCCGCCTGCTTGCCGATCCAGGCGCCGTCCACTTGCACCGTCGTGAGCGCCGGCGCCAGATGCGCCGCGAAATCCGCCCCGCCGAAGCCACAGACGGCCAGGTCTTCGGGCACGCGCAGGCCACGCACGCGCGCCTCGGTCAACACGCCCTCGGCCATCGCATCGGCGCTGCAGAAAATCGCCCGGATCGACGGATCCTGCTGCAACAGCTCGGCACAGGCGCGCCGGCCCGATGCCACGTTGCTGGGCGCCGGCACGACCGCCTTGGGCATGTCGTGCCCCCCCCATGCGGCCAAAAAGCCGTCGCTACGTATCCGGGCGCGCCGGTCGTCGGCCGTCGCGACACCCACGCGCTGCCAGCCCTTGGCCCTGAAGTAGTCCGCCACCGTGCGGCCCACCTCCTGATGCGAAAAGCCCACCAGCATATCGAGCGGCTGCTCGCTGAACTCCCACGTCTCGACCACCGGAATCCCGATCTCACGAATCCGCTTCGCCGCCGCCGTGTCGTTCAGCAGGCCCGCCACCACGATCCCGTCCACGCGTCGTCCCGCCATGGCGTTCAGCAGCCCGACCTCGCGCGCGTGGTCGTAGCCCGTCTGCCCCAGAATCAGCTGATAGCCCTCGCGGTCCAGCTCCATCGTCAGCGCCTCGATCGTGGGCAGGAACTGCGGCACCGAAATGATCGGCACCAGCGCCGCCACCGTGCGGCTGCGGCGCGACTTCAACCCGCCGGCCAGCAGGTTCGGGATATAGCCCACCGCGGCCGCGGCCGCCTGCACCCGCTCGAGCGTGGCCTGCGACACGCGCCCCGGATTCCCCAATGCCCGCGACGCGGTGATCAGGGAAACGCCCGCTTCCCGGGCGACGTCATGCAGCGTGATGGACTTGGGTTTCATTGATACCGGTGTGTAGACGCGAGCGTCGAGGCAGAGCGTGAGCGGCGGACGCCGCGATTCGAAGCCGTGCGCGCAGTGTAGGCGTTCGGTCTCGATCCGTCCCGGCCGGCGGGCCCGTGCGGTGGCCGGACGCCCCCGGCGAACCCCGGGTCCGACGCGGCGCGGTCGCACGCCCGGTCGCGAAATCCTTGCCGCCGATTTGCGGGTTTTCGAGCATTCCGCCTGTCTTGCGACAGGCAATGGACAACGTTATCATTCTTTCACCGATCCAGGTCTTCGCAGACCGGCTCGGCCCGCACTGACCCCGCGCACCGGTACGCCGGCAGGGTGACTCGGTGCTTTTTATTTCCCCAAAATGATAACGTTGTCCATCCTCGGGACTCGTTCCCGGCGGTGGGCCACGGAGACTACCGGAACCCGTCATGACCACTTCCTCTTCCGCCGACCGCATCGCGTGGCTGCGCATCTCGTCGTGCTACCTGCCCCTGGCCACCCCGATCAGCGACGCCAAAGTCCTGACCGGCCGCCAAAAGCCCATGACCGAAGTGGCCATGCTGTTCGTCGAAGTGCAGACCGAGAACGGTGACCACGGACTGGGCCTGAGCTACTCCAAGCGCGCCGGCGGCCCCGGCCAGTTTGCCCACGCCAAAGAGATCGCCCCGGTCCTGATCGGCGAAGACCCGAGCGACATCGGCCGCCTCTGGACCAAGCTGTGCTGGGCCGGCGCGTCGGTCGGCCGCAGCGGCCTCTCGACCCAGGCCATCGCCGCGTTCGACGTCGCGCTCTACGACCTCAAGGCCCGCCGCGCCGGCCTGCCGCTCGCCAAGCTGCTCGGCGCCTACCGCGACTCGGTGGCTTGCTACAACACCTCGGGCGGCTTCCTGCACACCCCGCTGGAGCAACTGCTGGTGAACGCCAGCGCCTCGCGCGAACGCGGCATCGGCGGCATCAAGCTCAAGGTCGGCCAGCCCGACCGCCAGCTCGATATCCGCCGCGTCGAAGCCGTGCGCAAGCACCTGGGCGACGACGTGCCGCTGATGGTCGACGCCAACCAGCAATGGGACCGCCCCACCGCCCAGCGCATGTGCCGCATCTTCGAGCAATACAACCTGGTATGGATCGAAGAGCCGCTTGACGCCTACGACCACGAAGGCCACGCCGCGCTCGCCGCCAATTTCGACACCCCCATCGCCACCGGCGAAATGCTGACCAGCGCCGCCGAACACGGCGATCTGATCCGCCATCGCGGCGCCGACTACATCCAGCCCGACGCGCCGCGCGTGGGCGGCATCACGCCGTTCCTGAAGATCCTGGGCCAGGCCGAACAGGCCGGCGTCATGCTCGCGCCCCACTTCGCCATGGAACTGCATGTGCACCTGGCCGCCGCCTATCCGACCGAGCCCTGGGTCGAACACTTCGACTGGCTCGAGCCGCTGTTCAACGAGCGCCTCGAAATCCGCGACGGCCGCATGCTCGTGCCCCACCGCCCCGGCCTCGGCCTTTCGCTGAGCGATCAGGCCCGCGCCTGGACGCGCGAGCAGACCGAAGTGGGCAAGCGGCCTTAACGCGCACGATCCAGACCCGCACGATCCAGACCCGCGCGGCACAACCGCGCGGGAGCCACCGGGACACCAGATCCCGCCGCTGCAGCATCCCTGGCGCACAGACGCCGTAATGAGGAGACATCGATGAAGAAACTGTTGTGCACGTTCGCGCTCGGCCTGGCCGTGGTCGCACCCACCCTGGCCCACGCCGACACGTGGCCGTCCAAGCCCGTCACGCTGCTGGTCCCCTTCCCGCCGGGCGGCTCCACCGACCTGATCGCGCGCACCGTGGGCGCCAAGCTGCAGGCCAAGTTCGGCGCGAGCTTCGTCACGGAAAACCGCCCCGGCGCCGGCGGCACCGTGGGCACCGCGCAGGCCAAGCGCGCCGCGCCCGACGGCAACACGATCCTCGTCTCCTCGCTCGGCCCCTTCGTGATCGGCCCGCACCTGGTCAAGGAAGCCGGCTACGACCCGCTCAAGGATTTCGACTACATCACCGTGGCCGTGCAGGCGCCCAACGTGCTGGTCGTGAACGCGAATTCGAAGTTCCGCAGCGTGCAGGAAGTGCTCGACTACCAGAAGGCCAACCCGGGCAAGATGACCTACGCCTCGGCGGGCAACGGCACCTCCGACCACCTCACCGCCGAGCTGTTCTGGCAAGAGACCGGCACCCAGGCCACCCATGTCCCCTACAAGGGCGGCGCGCCCGCCATCGTCGACCTGCTCGGCGGCCAGGTGGACGCGAGCTTCAGCAACATCAACACCTGCCTCACGCACGTGCAGTCCGGCAAGCTGCGCGCGCTCGCCGTCACCGGCCCGCAGCGCTCGCCGCTGCTGCCCGACGTGCCCACCATGGCCGAACTCGGCTTCAAGGGCGTGACCGTCACCTCCTGGCAGGCCTTCGCCGCGCCCAAGGGCATCCCCACCGACATCCGCGACAAACTCCGCGGCGCCATCGTCGACGCACTGAACGACCCCACCGTCAAACCCAAGCTCCTCGAACTCGGCTTCGAAGTCGTGGGCAACACCCCCGAAGAATTCACCAAGTTCCAGGCCAACGAATTCGCCCGCTGGAAGAAAGTGATCGAAGTCGGCAAGATCTCCGCCAACTGAGCAAGCCGTTCTGCACGAGCAAAGCGCGCCCCGCGGGGCGCGCTTTGCTTTTGGGTGGCGCGGAGGTGGGGGTGGATCTGGGGAAAGGAATCAGACTGGGAAAGGAGTCAGACTGCATTTTCCCCGCCTCGCCTTGATCAGGTGTCAGACTGCATTTTCCGTGCGCAAGCAGGAAGCACAGGCCGGAATATCCCCCGCCAACGCTCAACATTGGACATCCTCGCGGAACCCGGGCCTCGTTTTTGCTGTCCCTCCCTTACAGCGCCGGCAGCGGGCCGGCGTCATAACAGGAGTCACATGCATGACACGATCCCGACATCTCCGGCTGGGCGCGCTCTGCGCCGGCATCGCGCTCGCCGGCGGCGCCATTGCCGCGGACGCGCCCAAGGTGCCTGACTACGGTCCCAACCTGGAGCGCTTCGAGTATCCCCACGAGGTCAAGCGCTTCGCGCTCGACACGCAGGGCCAGAAGCTCTCCATGGCCTACATGGACGTCGCCCCCGCCAAGCCCAACGGCAAGACCGTCGTGCTCATGCATGGCAAGAATTTCTGCGGCGCGACCTGGGATGCCAGTATCACCGCGCTGAGCCAGGCCGGCTACCGGGTCGTCGTGCCCGACCAGATCGGCTTCTGCAAGTCCGACAAACCGCAGGCCTACCAGTTTTCGTTTCACCAGCTGGCCGCCAACACGCACGCGCTGCTCGACCACCTGAAGATCGAACGCGCCAGCATCGTCGGCCACTCCATGGGCGGCATGCTCGCCGCGCGCTACGCGCTCATGCACGGCCCGCAGACCGAAGCCCTGGTGCTCGTGAATCCGATCGGCCTCGAAGACTGGAAGCAGGAAGGCGTGCCCTACCGCAGCATCGACGACTGGTATCAGCGCGAGCTCAAGGCCAACTTCGAAGGCATGAAGAAATACCAGCTCGGCACCTACTACGCCGGCCAATGGCGCGAAGACTACGACAAGTGGGTGCTCATGGCCGCCGGCATGCTCCAGGGCGAAGGCCGCGAACGCGTCGCCTGGAACCAGGCGCTGACCTACGACATGCTCTACACCCAGCCGGTGGTGCACGAATTCGGCCAGATCGCCATGCCCACCACCCTGCTCATCGGCGAAAAAGACAACACCGCGCCCGGCAAAGACGCCGCGGCGCCCGAGGTGGCCAAGCGTCTGGGCAACTACCCGGAGCTCGGCCCGAAGGCAGCCAAGGCCATCCCGAACGCCAAGCTCGTCACGTGGCCCGAGCTCGGCCACTCGCCGCAAGTGCAGGATCCCAAGCGGTTCAACGAGGCACTGTTGAAGGCGCTGCCGGCGCAGGGATGATGAGGGAAGCGTACGAACGCTGATGATGATTCGGCTATCGCAGCCTCGACGGTGTTCGTACCGGGCTGCGGCAATCATTCACGACGCCGCAGCCCGCCCAAAGCGTAAGAGCCCCTCAACCAGCAATCCCGCCAAATCCGAACAGACGCGCCGGATTGTCGACCAGCACCGCGCGTGCGATGCCACGCGCATCGAGTTGCCGCCACGCCCAATCGCGCAACGCGGCTTCGTCCAACGGCGGATGGCCCTGCGCGTGCCAGCCGGGGTGAGGCCAGTCCGAGCCCCAGAGCAGACGCTGCGGCGCGGTCTCCAGCAGCATCTCCGTCACGGGCGCGAGCGCGCGATAGCCGGGCACGCCACCGGGATCGAGCAGGTAGGGCGCGGACAGCTTGCCCCAGATGTGCGGTTCGGCAAGCAATGCGCGCAGCGTTTGCCAAGGCGGGCTGTCTGGCGCATGCGCCGGATTCAAGCGCCCCATGTGGTCCAGCACTACGGGCACCGGCAACGCGCGAAGCCAGGGCGAGAGCGCCACCAACGCCGCGCCGTCCACATGCAGCTGCACGTGCCAACCCAACGGCGCAATACGCCGGGCCAGGGCCCCGGTGGCTTCCGTATCCAGCGATGCCCGCGATGGCCAGGCCCACGACGCCGGCACCGATCACGACGCAATCGATATGCTCCATGGCGCCCTCTGCTCAGGCGAAGCCATAGAGCCGCGCCGGATTGTCCACCAGCGCGCGCTGGCGCAGCGCGGCGTCGGGCAGCCAATCGTGCAGGGCGGCAACGGTGGCGCGCGTATCCGGCGGGGACGGCATTTCGGTCGGGTGCGGCCAGTCGGAGCCCCACAACACGCGTTCGGGCGCCAGCGCCGCCAGTCGAACCGCCGTGGCGCGCGCGGTGGCGGCATCGCGCGCAAGATAGTGGCCGGAAAGCTTGACCCAGGTGTCGCCGGACCGCAGCAGCGATTCGACGATGTCCCAGGCCGGGTGGTCCGCGTCCGTGTCGGCGAGCCGCGCCATGTGGTCGAACACAATCGCGCACGGCAGCGCCGTCAGCAGGTCGCGATGCTCGACGATCTGCGCGGGCGTCATGTGCAACTGCGCATGCCAGCCGAGCGCGGCGAGCCGTGGCGCCAGGCGCGGCAGGGTCACGATCCGTGTCACCGCCGTTTTGGGAATCGCGATGGTGTAGCGCACGCCGCGGATCCCGCCCGCATTCAGACGCTGGAGGTCGGCGTCGGTCACGTCCGGGAACACAACGGCGATCCCCCGCGTATCGTTCGCGCCCAGGGCCTGAATGGCGTTCAGCGTGACGCGGTTGTCGTCGACATGCGGCGCGGGCGTCACGACGACGGCGCGACGCAGGCCCAATGCCTCGCGCAGCGTCCGGTAGCGGCGGGCATCGCAATCGGCCAAGGGATTGGGATGTGCAGGCGCAGCGATCAGCGCTGAATCGTACAGGTGTAGGTGCGCGTCACAGGCATTCGCCGGCGACGGCGGGAGTGGGCTCGTCTCTTTCATTATTTTCTGTCTCGCACTGCCTCGCAGCGTTCTGTGTCGCGTATCGAGAAAAAATCGTATCCCAGAAAAAAGAAAGCATTGCTGAGTCTTTGACGTTCGATAACGGAGTTTTTCTTGTGAATCAGCACAGGCTCGCAGGGACGGCCGGAGCGTCCACGTAAAAAGAGCCGCGTACGCGGCTCTTCTCATCCCCGTTTGAACGACCTCAATCGACCTTGGCGCCCGATTGACGCACGAGGTCGCCAGCGATCGGCATTTGCTGCTTCACAAACGCCCAGAACTCGTCCGGCGTGGTCGCCTTGCCGGGGAACGCGCCCTGCTCGATGAACTGCTTCTGCATCTCGGGCTTGGTGATCGCCTTGTTCAGCGCGGCGTTCAAGGTCTCCAGCACCGGCCTGGGCGTGCCCGCCGGGGCGACCAGGCCGTACCAGTTGTCCGTGTAGAGCTTCATGCCCTGCTCCTCGAACGTGGGCACGTCGGGCATGGCGGGATGACGTTGCCGGGCGGCCACCGCCAGCGCGCGCAGCTTGCCCGCGCGCACGTACGGCACGGGCCCCGTGGTAATGGTGAAGTCCATCCGCTCTGCCATCAGATCGACCAGCATCGGGCCGGAACCTTTGAACGGGATATGCGTGATGTCCACGTTGGCGAGCTTGATGAACTGCGCCGCCGCAAGATGCTGAGACGAGCCAGAGCCGCCCGAGCCGTAGTTCAGCTTGCCTGGCTGTGCCTTGGCCGCATCGACGATGTCCTGGACCGACTTGAAGGGAGAGTTGTTCGGAACGAGCAGTGTGCCCGGCGACGTGTTGATCTCTCCGATCGGGGCGAAATCCTCGATGGGCCGGTAGGGCAGTTTCGAGAACAGCGCCGAATTGAATCCATGCGACGCGGAGGTGGCCAGCATGATCGTGTATCCGTCGGGCTTGGCGTCCGCAACGAGCTTCGAGGCGATGTTGCTGCCTGCGCCCGGGCGATTGTCGACGATCACCGGCTGCTTCAACGTCGTCGCCATCTCCGCGGCGACCAGCCGCGCGAGAACGTCGGCGGATCCGCCCGCCGACCAGCCGACGACCAAGGTGATGGGGCGTTCCGGAAATGCCGCTTGCGCGAGGGCCGGGAGGTTCACGCCCGCCACGCTCGCCAGTGCCAGGCAAAGCAGGCGCCGGCGCGCGAATGCTGAAGTCTTCATGGTTTGTCTCCTGATGTTTTTTATAAAGTGGTATGCGCTAACGCTCGTGCGCTCTTCCGTCGGCAACGATGGAACCTTGCGGCAGAGGCAGACCCTGCAGTGCGGAGATCACGCACTGCGCCGCATGCATGTTGGCGCGGGCGAGCCCTTCGCGGCTCGACCCGCCTGTGTGTTGTGTGCAAATCGCGGTCGGCAGCGCGAGTAGCTCGCGTGTCACCGCGTCTCGGGATGCATCGCGTTCCGAGCTGAGCACGTCCAGCCCCGCGCCGGCGAGCTTTCCGTCCTTGAGCGCGGCCAGCAGCGCAGCGTCGTCGACGAGCTCTCCCCGCGCCGTGTTGATGAGGATGGCGCCGCGCTTCATGCGGGCGAGCGTCCGCGCGTTGATCAGATGCCGCGTGGCATCGGTCAGCGGGGCATGCAAGCTCACGAAATCGCTTGTTTCCAGCACCGCCTCGAGGGACGCCATCTCCACCCCACGCACGGCCACGTGCGCGGAAAGATGAGGGTCATAAGCCATGATGCGCACGCCGAAGCCCTCGAGCCTGCGGGCCACCAATTGCGCGATCCGGCCCAGGCCGATCAGGCCGACCGTCTTGCCGGACAGCTCGGTGCCCACCAACACGCCCTGCTCGCCCGCTTGCATGCGTCGATGCGATTCGAAGAAGCGCCGTGCAACAGCCAGCATGAGCCCGACCGCATGGTCAGCGACGGTGGCTTCGTTGCTGCCTGGCGTAATGGTGAGCACCCGGCCGTGCGCTTTCACTGCCGCCACATCGATGGTGTCGTACCCCACGCCGCGCCGCGCAAGCACGCGCAGCCGGGGGTAACGTGCGAGCAGGTCCGATGAGACGGGCGGGATACCCATGATCCACGCGCTGCATCGCGCAAGGGCACGATGCATGCCATCGGTGATCTCCGAGTCGACCGCGTCGTAGGCGACGCCTCCGCTGAGCACTTCGAGCCCGGCATTGCGCAGCGCGTCGCTCGCGCTATCGTCGAAATAGCGGGCGGTCACGAGCACACAGGCATCGGCAGGGATGGGTTCGAGCGCTGAAGACATGGGATTCTGAATAGTAGGAACGCCTGGGAAACGATCGACAAGACAGGCTTGATGCATCAAGACCGAAGCCAGCGCCGCGCGCGCTCGACGATCGGGCGATCAATCATTCGCCCGTCCAGGGTCACGACCCCACGCCCATCCGCTTGGGCCGCTACGTCCGCCACAAGCACCCTGCGGGCCCAGCCGAGTTCTGCGTCGGTCGGGCCAAACCCGGCATTCGCCACCGTCACCTGACGAGGATGTATGCAGGGCGTCCCGCTGAAGCCCGCGTGGCGCGCTTGCCGGACCAGGCCGGCGAACGCCGTCATATCGTTGATCTCGGCGATGCTTCCAGGCAGGCCCCAGCACGCCAGACCATAGGCCCGCGCGCAGCATGTGATGGCCTGAGCTGCCCACATCAGCGACTGCGGCTCGGCGGGCACGCCCATTTCGGTGGCGTAGTCTTCCGCGCCGAATCCCAGGGCCTTCACAGAGGGGTGTGCCGTGGCGATGTGCCGCGCTTCCATCACGCCCAGCGGCGTCTCGATGAGGGCCGCGATGGCAAGGGCGGGCGACGCGGCGGCTTGGTGGCCGGCGATGCACGCGGCCAGCTTTCGCACTTCGTCGGCCGACTCGACCTTGGGCAGCAGCACGCCCTGCAAGCGATCCAGTGGCAATGCCGCGATATCGAGCGCAAACAGCGCCTCGGGCGCGTTGATGCGCACAAAAACCGGCGTGGCGTCCGCCAGCAGCTCGATCGCTTCCCGGGCCATCACGCGTGCCTGCGCCTTCCTGTCCGCGGGCACGCCGTCTTCCAGGTCGACGATGACCGCATCGGCGCCGCGCTCCGCCGCCTTGCCCCAAAGATGCTGCGATGTCGCAGGAACGAACAGCAGGGAACGAAGGTCATTCAGATGCATTTGATCGCTCCACGCGCCGCCATCTCGCCGATCTGCGCGTCGTCGACGCCGGCTTCCCGCAGCACTTGCGCGCTGTGCTGCCCCAGCAAGGGGGCAGCCTCCCGGATCAGGCCGGGCGTGTTGCTGAGCCGCGGCATCACGTTCTGCATCAGCGTGCCGCCCGCCTGCGCCGGGGCGACATAACAGGCGCGCTCCCTCACATGGCGATCGGCCGCGAGCTCGGCGGCGTTATAGATCGGACCCGCGGTCACGCCCTTCGCACGCAGATGGGCGAGGCAGGCGTCCTGGTCCATCTGGCCAATCGCCTCGGCAAGAATGGCCTCGAGCTCGGCATCGTTCGCGAGCCGCGCCGCATTCGTCGCAAACCGAGGCTCGTCCGCCAGCTCACCGCGACCGATGGCCTCCAGCACCCGGCGCGCCATGGTGTCGGTAGACCCGGACAACGCGACCCAGCCGCCGTCCTTGCATCGATAGACGCCGCGCGGCGAAGCAATCTTCACGGACGGCCCGGCCACCCGGCCCGTGGCCGCATAGGCCGTCACGTCCGGGCCCATGATGGCCAGCATCGGCTCCAGCAAGGAGAGATCGATCACCTGCCCCTGCCCTCCTCTCGCTTCGACTTCGCGGACCGCGGCCACGGTGGCGAACGCGCCCGCCAGGCCAGCGACCATGTCGGCCAGCGCCAGATTCGGCAGCCGAGGAACATCGTCGACCGCGTGCTTGTACGCGAAGCCGCAAAAGCCTTCCAGCAGACTGCCGAACCCCGGCAGATCGCGGTAGGGCCCGGTCTGCCCCCAGCCGGATATGCGCACGATGACGAGCCGCGGATTGAACGCGTGCAGCGCAGCAGGCGCGAGGCCCATGGACTCCAGCGTTCCGGGCCTGAAACTCTCGATGAGCACCTGCGCCCCAGCCAGAATCTTGCGCAGAATCCCGATGGCATCGCGATCGCGCAGATCCAGGGCCAGGCTTTTCTTGTTGCGGCCATACACCTGCCACCAGGCATCCAGCGAACCGCCGTCGTCCAGGTCTTCACGCCAATGACGCAGCGTGTCGCCCTCGCGCGCCGACTCGACCTTGATCACATCGGCCCCGAAGTCGGCCAACTGCATCGACAACATGTTCCCCGCCACGAGCCGTGAAAGATCCACGACACGCAGCCCGGAGAGCGGGCCCGAGGCATCACCCGATGCGGCAGAAGAACAGCTTTCCATGAGATCAGACCGAGTTGAGTGATGGGAGGGACGTCGAGCGGTTCTTGAGGCGTTGCCCGCTTGCTCGTGCTCGCGACATGCGCCTCGGGCGGCTCCTGACGCACTTCCCGCGTGCTCACGCTCGCGAAATGCGCCTCGGGCGGCTCCTGAGGCACTTCCCGCGTGCTCACGCTCGCGATATGCGCCTCGGGCCATCCCTGAGGCACTTCCCGCTTGCTCACGCACGCAACATGCACCTGGACCTTAGAATGGAGCAACCGTTCTTCGATGAACAAATACTAACGTCCAATATGTGCTATGGCAAATAATGATATAGCAAGGAAAACCCTACCCACCGGCCGACAGAAGCGCAAACGCGCCACCGCCGCGCAGGTCGACGCTCACCGCCCGGAAACGCTGATCACCTATCGCGTGTCGGTCCTTGCGCAGGTTCTGTCGCGCCTGGTCGATGCCTCCGTGCGCGCAAACCTGGATCTCACCAGCCGCCAATGGCGCGTCCTGGTCGTCCTGAGCCGGCTCGGCGGAACCTCATCCTCAGGCGCGATCGCGCGCACGGCCAGCTTCGACCACAGTCAGGTAAGCCGGGTGACAATGGAGCTTTCGGACAAGGGCTTGCTCAAAATGTCCAGCGATCCCGAAGATCGCCGCAAACAGATTCTCACCTTGACGCCCGAAGGCACCGAGCTATTGCGCCAGGGCTTGCCACATTCCATGGAACGAGAGGAACGGCTGCGGGGCCGCCTGACGGAGAGCGAGTACGCCAGCTTCATCAAGGTGATCGGCCTGCTCGAGGACGAGGCGGATAAGCTTTTGGAGGATGTGCGGAAGGGAGAGTGATCTTGGCGTCGGTGCAATATGCGCGACTGCGGGGTGGACCGGATGGACACCAGCATCGGCTCTTCCACCCGGGACGGCGGTGGGTATGGACGAAAATTGGCGAAAATTGGAGTCAGACTGCAATTTCCGCGCGGCGCCTGACAGTGGAAAATTGGAGTCAGACTGCAATTTCCACGCAGCGCCTGCCAAAGGCGCCCCGCCGCGAGCGGCTTACCGGTCTGCATACGCCGGAATGGCCGGAGCAGCCCGGTCGCTTTAACAGCCTGGATCAGGATTCGCAGACCCAGGCTATGGGAGCGTCGTCTGCGCCGAACTTAACGGAGGGCCAATAGCCATCCATGAACCACGTCGCGTCGTGCGGCGTCAGGTGCAGCACGTAACCGCCGTCGGCAGAGACGACCAGATCCGATGGAAGGAAGTGTTCGAGGAACGCCGTGGGAGGATCTTCAGGCTCACCGCTGTCGCGCTCGGCGCGCCAGAGGAAATGCAGCGCCGCGCTGCGGTGCACGGCCAGACCTCGGACGATCGAGCGGGCTCGCGCCAGCAACGGCGCCGCCGCCTGCGGATCGGCCGCAAGCAACACCACGCGCAGCCGCCCCTGGTCTGCGGTGGCACAGTCCAGCCACGTTTCCTGCGCTGGAATATCGTCGTGCGTATACGCCTTCAGGTCCGGCGGAATATGAGGCTGCGTAGGCTGCTGCATACAACGTTAAGTCAGTAGCGCCGACGCGGCACGACCCGCCATCATATCGTCGAACAGCGCGGCAAGATTCGGGGCGACATCGCGGGTGTCCTCGAATTCAGGCTCGATGCCGTGCACGATGCGGCCCGAGTCGCGTGCGATCGCCAGGAACTCATAATCGCCAGCCACGCTCATGTAGATGGGCGTGTGCTGTTGCCAGAAATCGAGAACGGCCTGCCGGCCGGCGTCGTCCAGCGCGGCATCCAGACTGATATCGCGCATGGCATGCCACGGAAAGGCACTATCCGCCGTGCCGTCATGGTCTGCGGCGCTCAGGAACCAGCGTGTCTGATCCGCATTGTGCAACTCGGTGAACGCCGCCAGGAAAGCGCCATAGCCGTACGCGTCGCCCGCGGCGGCCACTGGCGCCGAGGCGGACGTGGTCCGCTGCACCGTCCAGCCAAGCGTGGCGAGATGATTCAGGAAGCGCTCTGGCTGTGATGTCATGTCGGTCTCTTCGGACGGGGTACCTGGGATATTGCAGTCTGACTCGTTATCTCGTGATGCCGCAGTCTGACTCGATATCTCGGGACGAGGTGCCTGCGGTATTGCAGTCTGACACCTTATCTTCGATATTGCAGTCTGACACCTTATTCCGGCCCGAGATGTCTGCGCCATTGCACTCTGCCACGTAGTTCAGGTGCGAGAAAAATCGACGTCCTTCGCGGCGACGACTCCACCCACGCGGCCTGGTGCCCTTTGAGTGCTCCAGTACATATTGGTATGGCTGATCACTGCGTCCGGTGGCGGCGCCCCTTGCTGCGTCATGTCCACGGTCGTGTGCGCGTCGCCGACAAGCGTCGTGTCATAACCGCGCGCGAGGGCGCCATGAAGCGTGGACCGGACGCACATGTCCGTCTGCGCACCGGCCACAACGAGCTTGCCAATGCCGAGCGTCGACAACACTTGCTCCAGCTCGGTATCTTCAAACGCGTCCCGATAACGCTTCTCGACAATCGCCTCACCTGCCTTTGGAGAAAGCTCGGCAACGATCTGCCAAGCGTCGCTGCCTGCCTTGAGGTCATCGTCAGTATGCTGGACCCAGATAACCGGCACCTGCGCACTGCGCGCACGTTCAATGAGTGTTTGGACGGCGCGGAGGACTTCATCACGACGATAAGCCGTTGCGACGACGTCGGTTTGAAGATCTATAACGACCAGTGCGGTATTAGGACGATCAATTAGCATAGTCATGAGCAGACGGCGTTGGCTTTGGAAGTGGCGGCTTTACAGGTGTCGGAATACATTTTCCCAAGGCCTGACGAGACGCGTGGGCAAAAATGCAGTCTGACACCTAATCATGCACCGCAACAGTATTCGACTGGAAGCGGGCGACATCGACGCACTAGAATCAACTCCCCGTGAAACGAGGCTGCCGACATGAGCGAGCTCAACTCCAATCTGCGTCCATTCTCTTTTGTGCTTGCCGTCCCCGACCTTGAGCGAAGCGCCTCATACTTTCGAGACGTGCTCGGCTTTCGGCTCGAATGGCCCGAAGGCACCGGCTGGCAACTCGCCTCGCGAGGTGGTGTGCGCATCATGATGGGCCATTGCCCAGACGCAATGGCGCCATCCGAAACCGGCGACCACAGCTACTTTGGTTATCTCAACGTCGACGACGTGGATGCACTACACGATGAGTTTCTCAATCGCGGAGCCCTTATCCTTCAGCCTCCGATCGACAGACCGCACGGCATGCGCGAGTTCGTCATAGGCACCCCAGACGGGCATCGATTCATGGTCGGCCAGGAGTTAGCTGGGCTTTAATGGTGTCAGACTACCTTTTCGCGATATTTTGCGGACCAAAATGTAGTCTGACACCTAATCAAGGCAATGCACGGCGGCGCCAGCCTTCGCCGGCAACCGTGATCCCGCGACCGGGCCAGACCGATCGCTCCCCCGCCCCAAAACCCTCAGGCAGCCAAAAAGCGCAGGACTTCGGCCCAGTCGTTCGTCGAGAGTGCCACGTCTTCGTAATCGCCCTCTTCTTCGTCGAAGCGCGAGACGCAGAATCGCTGGCTGCGGCCGGATTCGCGGTCGGCGTAGTTGGCGTAGTCGACGAACACTTTCAAGCCGCGTTCCTCGTTTTCGAACGACGGAGCGGCATCGATGTAGCTCGAGGCGTCGACGTAGCCTTCGGGCAGCGGAGGCAGGGTCGAGATGTCGTAATTGGGGAATTCGCGGCGCAGTCGGTCGAGGTTCATAAGAGCAGCAGGTAGAAGCTAAAGGCCGATATTTTACGTCCCCCTGGCGTTTGACGCCGCGGCGGCCCTGCGCCGGGGTGAACGAGTCAGCCTGGCCGCCTGCTCTCAAGCCGCGGAGCCGCGCTTTTGCGCCACCGCGCTATTGCCGAACTTTTCGCGGTACGCCGCAGGGCTGGTCAGGACGATACGGCGGAAATGCCGACGCATCGACTCCTCGGAGCCGAAGCCCGCCAACTCGGCGATGCGGCTGATGGGCAACGTGGATCGCGCTTCGAGCATGTCCCGCGCCGCCGCTACGCGTTCGCGCAGGAGCCATTCGTATGGCGACATGCCAGTGGCGTCGTGAAACTGCCGTTGCAGTGTCCGCGTGCTCATCGCCGCGCGGTCGGCGAGCGAACGCAACGTGTGCGACTTCGCGGAATGCCGGCGCATCCAGTCCATCAGTTTGGTGAGACGCCCGGCCTCGTCTTGCAGCATGGGACGCGGCACGAACTGCGCCTGCCCGCCCTCTCGATGCGGCGCCACCACCAGCCGCTGCGCGACCCGGTTGGCCACCGCGCCACCGTGATCGCGTCGCACCAGATGCAGCAGCATATCGAGCCCCGCGGCAGAGCCGGCCGAGGTGATGATCTGGCCTTGGTCGACATACAGCGCGTCCGGCTCGACGACCAGTTGCGGATAGCGCTGCTGCAGTTTTGCCGCGTACCGCCAGTGAGTCGTCACGGTCTTCCCGTCGAGCACGCCTGCCGCCGCCAGCACGAACACGCCCGAGCAGATGGAGCAGAGCCGCGCGCCGCGCTGGTGCGCCTTGCGCAGCTTCTTCAATAGCGGCTCGGGTGGCAACTCGTCGGCATCGCGCCAGCCCGGCACGATGATCGTGTCCGCACGGTCGAGCAGTTTGAGGGAATACGGCGCGGCCACCGTGATTCCGCCCGCGGCGCGCAGCGGTCCGGGCTCGCTTGCGCACACGTCGAAGCGATACCAATCGACGCCGAGCTCCGGACGCTCGAGCGCGAAGAGTTCGGTCACGCAGCCGAACTCGAATGTACACAGCCGGTCGTAGGCCAGCGCGACGACGAGATGATTTCGCATGGCGTGATGTTACCGGACATTGTCATTTTCGCCACTTATCGCCGCAGTGCCTGGGCGCCAGAATGTGGCTCCCGGATTCGCTTTCCGGGATTGTCTCCCCGCCCCGATCATTCAGAGGTCAACATGTCGACATCCAACGCCGTCACCGCCATCCCTGCCGCCGACTCCGCCGCCGCATCTGCTCATTTTCACGCAGCGCTGCGATTCGAAACCGACTGCTCCGATGTGTCGGGCGCGCTCGCCAGCGGAGCGCCCGGCTTCGTGCTGCTGGATGTACGGAGTCCCGCTCTGTTCGCGCAGGGCCACGTGCCTGGCGCGGTGAACCTGCCTCACGGCAAGCTCGTCGAGTCGAAACTTGTGGACTATCCCCTCGATACGCTGTTCGTGACGTACTGCGCCGGCCCACACTGCAACGGCGCGACGCGCGCCGCGCTGCGTCTGGCCCAAATGGGCCGGCCCGTGAAGGTCATGATCGGCGGGATTACGGGTTGGCTCGATGAGGGGTTCGAGCTCGCCGCGAGCGACAAGGGCCGTCAACAGGCCACTCGGGAAGTCGCAACGTCGTGAAACCCGCAGTCTTCGCCTTGCGTCACGGGGGATTGGCAAGCCAGCGGTCTTCGGCCCGCTCGCAGCGGCCGCGATCCGCAACAGCAACAGTACGTCCGCCGCCGAATGGCCGTCGGCTGACACCGACGCACCGTCAGCGGCTGAACGCACACGGCCTCAATTAACGACGAACCGTCGGAAATTGGTGCGACGTGAAGCCAGCAATTCAGGCCGTGCGTGCGCCAGCACGGCCCGGCGTGCGTGCTACGCTCGGCGACCCCGTAACGCAAGCGCCCTATTTGCCCCCCATGATCCGAGCCTTTCGCGAAACAGACATGGAAGCCGTACTGGAGATATGGCTGTCCGCCTCCATCGAGGCGCATCACTTCGTGGCGCCCGCATTCTGGCGTTCACAGGTGGACAGCATGCGCACGACGTACCTGCCGGGATCGGAGGTGTGGGTGTACGAAGCCGATGAAACGGTCGTCGGCTTCTTCGCCTTGCTGGGCGACAGACTCGCGGCGATTTTTGTCTCGCCGGATTTCCAGGGATCCGGCATCGGAAGCGCGCTGCTTGCCCACGCGAAGCGCCTGCGCAGCGATCTCAGCCTGACGGTTTACCAAGCCAACGCGGCAAGCGTGGCGTTCTATCGCTCACAGGGTTTTGCGGTCGTGGAGGAAAGCCTGGATTCCACCACGGGCCAGGCGGAGCTTGTCATGAGCTGGGCGCGCTAGGCGCCACGCTACTCCACGCCCGCCAGCCCCACCCGATACGGCGAGTTGTCGCAGGTCTCGATCAACAGCTCCGTCAGCACGCGAATATTCCTTGATGGGTGTTGTCCCGGCGGACGGACGACATACGCGCCTGCCGCTGGCGGCCTACGCGGATCGCACAGTCCACGGAAAAATAGAGGAGCTGGGACCTTCCGCGCATACAGGACATGAAACGTCACTCTATGCGACGAGGCGCTGACGCCTGCATGTGATCCATTCCGTACGGAGACAACACGTGACGCGGTAGGCTTCGGGGCGGACGCTGGCTTCGCAGCGGAGGACCATTCCCACACTCCGCGCGACACCGTGACGCGACTCGCGAGGGCGCATGGCCATTGGATGGATAGGTTTTTTGACGATAGCCGTGCCAAAATCCGACCATGATGCCAAAATATCCATTCTCGCCCCGCTCGAGTCCCGATGGAACATTTAAGCCGGAGAGCGACGAGGGTTTCCGCGAAAGAGCGATTGCCTATCTCAAGCGTAAGGACGCGGGCAGCCGATCCGATCGTGCTAATCGACTTCGTTGGATTTCGGAACAGCACATCAATGTTGGCTACCTTGGACGAGCAGAGACGGCTGCAATATTCGAGGAAGCCCGTAGCAGCTATGTGCATGGCAACTTCATTGCGACGCTCATACTTGCGCTGGCTTACGCCGAGCACGTGATTAACGACGCGCTACCGCCTCGGCCCTCCCACGAACGAAGCCCTACACTAGCTAGTGCCGTCAACAAGGCTCGCGCAGCCAAACTATTTCCAGATGATCTACTTGACGAAATTGCCGTGATGAACGATTTCCGAAATCCTTTTGTTCACCGCCGAAGCGCGAGCGATCCAGACACAATCGGTCAACGAGTTTCCAGTCGAAAATCTCATCCGGCAACGATACTTGAACAGGATGCACGCGACGCTTTGCTGATCATGTATTCGTTTTTCCGACACTCATTCACTCCCACACTGTCGCCTTGAGGCAGGTTGCAAGTTTATAAGAGGTCAATGCGTTGATCGGGTCGGCTTCGGCAGACTCGTTCATGACGGCGTATCAACCTGCCATCCTAGACTGCGTGACGAACCCGACCCACGCTATGGGTTTTCACATGCCAGGAGCCGGGGGTGGGTAACAAACACTAGAGACAAAAATCCCGGTTCTGGGCTAATCATCTCGCTTGAGTGACCTTTTTTTTTGGCATCACGGCTCACAGGCAGAAGAGCGCCAATGCCGCACAATCAAAATCACCGCCCCTAGATTCGGTGGGCGCTTCGAATTGCTGATGACCTCCAGACAATCGCTACATTGCATACCAACGGACGTTCAATGCGCCATCCTTGAGATCGGGATGGCGAAAGATCCACTCCAGGCGTTGCGTTCATTCCAGCGCAACCTAAGTCTGCTCAAGGATTGGAGGATCATCTATGCCTCAGATGACGGCAACGGCCCGTTCAAGCTAAGACGCCATAGCTTCTGCACCAGCGGTTTTGTATCGACAGTGTTCCGCGGAAAATCTCTCTGGGTGATCGACTATGAGGCCGCAACTTCCGATACGATAAATATTCTCATGGGCACTGCGACCTTTGTCGACTCCAATGCAGCGAGCTTCGTTCGGCGGTTGGCGTACCGGGCCGATCCTGCGGCGCCATTGCTCCAGTTCTGCAAGGCAATGTCCGACCATTTTCCTCTTGAAGAACTATCACGAGTCAATCCCTATCTTTACCTTTGGGAAGCCCAGCGAGATAAAGCGGAGAAAACCGTTATGGGAGTGCGTCAAACCATGGCCGCGCTGCACGCCATCGGTTTGATTCAAGAGCCCTTCGATGCGCAATGGGGACAAAAGTTCCGCTCTCAATTTAGAGAGCAAGCGGAAGCCTATGCAGACGATTTTTTAACAGACTTCTATCGAACTATGGATTACACCGCACCACACATAGAGGGCCAGGTGGATTTGATGGAGGCAATGCTCGTAAGAACAAAGATCATTGAATACTCGTCAGCAAAGGGAGCAGCCTCCAAAATGGAGGAACTCGTGCTTTTTATGCACGAAGAAATGTCTACGGTTATGCTCCGCGAGCTGATTGTCTGTGCTGACATATTGTGTAGAGGCGGACTGTCGCAACTATCCCAAAAGTTGCATTCATTGCACGACAAACCGGCACCGTTGTCCACTCTCCGCAACTGCGCTTGGGACCTCCATCTATTACGATCGATGGACAGAATGTCGAATACCTCAAACGACCGAAGCATGGGGGAATTTTATGTAGCAAACTTGATTACATATGACAGAGACCTAGCGGACATCCTGCGGTTGGCTGAATTGCGGGCGGGCGCCCTGCATCGATCCTCCTGCATGTTCTTCCCTCTTTACGATACAAATTTCGATTCGTGGATGGAAGAGCGCGTTGGTAGAAAACGGATGCCTGGACTTAGCAGCATTTTTTCGCCTGAAGGTGCCGTGGACCGCGCGAGCAGACGGTCCCCCAGCTATGTACGACAGCTCCTCGAAGAGGATAGACGGACTCTGATGGCTCTTCTAGCTCGCAATAAATCTACCCGCGCCTAGTTCTGTCGCATTCGAACCTGCGTCTCATTGCCCCCGTCTAAAATTTTGGAGAAACACGTAACCGGCACCATGGCTACACTTCGGACACAGTGGCTTCCTCGAAACTGAACTGAACGCGATACGTAACGAGCTTCAGCCCAGGAATCGCCTGCGCAGCCCACCTGAGCGGTTCAGAAAATCCTGAAGCGACCAGAATCGCTCTCGGTGGTGTGCCTTCCTTTTTTGCATACCAGCCTATGTATCGGGCGATCTGTCCGATGGACGAGTCTTTCGCCTCGCCCGCCTTCAACTCAATGATGACCGTGCGACCCTGAGCGTCCCGCGCAAGCAGGTCGAGCCGTCCCACACCACTAGATTCTTGCCGTGAGACAAGCGTCAGGCCAGGCTCTAGTACATCGAGGTGACTTAGTATCTGCTCCTCAAGGTCTCGCTCGAGACTTAGGCTGCTCTCAACATACTCAGTCAACGCTTGGGGGGTTGCCTCCACAACCACAGCGGCTGCTAACTCATCCGTATCCACGGAGGAGTCCAAAGTGAACACCGCTCTATTCGATTTGAATTGGGGCGTGGCGCGGCGCCCTGCGTCGAGCCAGTATTTCGCATGAGGCTGACTCGCTGCGCTGTTTGCCCACCACGTTGGGTACTGTCTCGCAGAGGCGGGTAAGCCACCGGGCACGATCTTATCTAACTCATCGAAGCTCAGAGTCACCTGAGCGTCGGGACGGGAAAGTAAGAAGTCTTTCAACGGCGCGTAACGCGACATGTGGGTCTATCCTCAAGTTAATTTAATGAGCATGAAGGTAAGGAAAGTGCATCCCCTGTGCTAACCGCTTTCAACTTGACCTTGGCGAAGAAGATCATGTTTACGCGTAGACTGCGGTCCACATGCTTTGAGACGCCGGCCCACATTCTGGGGTCGCCAGTCCCCCGCGATAATCCCTGGACCAGTCTTGACGCTACTCCACGCCCGCCAGCCCCACCCGATACGGCGAGTTGTCGCAGGTCTCGATCAACAGCTCCGTCAGCACGCGAATATTTCTTGATGGGTGTTGTCCCGGCGGACGGACGACATACGCGCCTGCCGCCGGTGGCGGGTAGCGCGTCATGATGGGCACCAGCGCTCCGGCTTCCACGTATTCGTCGGTGACCCAGTCGGGCAGGTAGGCGATGCCGACGCCGGCCACGGCCGCCGCGGCTAGCGCCGTGCCGTTATCCGCCTTGAAGCGCCCGTGCGGCCGCACGTTGATGACCTCGTCGTCGTCCATGAACTTCCAGGACTCGGTGCCCTGCATCAGGCACTGATGCGAGGCGAGGTCTTGCAGGGTGTCGGGCGCGCCGTGGGCCTCGATGTATGCCGGGCTCGCGACGAGCTTGCCGTAGATGCGGCCGATGCGTCGTGCGACCAGATTGGAGTCCGGCAGGTAGCCCACGCGGATGGCGCAGTCGTAGCCCTCTGCGATGAGGTCGACGAAGCGGTCGCTGTAACACGTCTGGATATGCAGCTCGGGATGGCGGCGCGCCATCTCGGCGAGCACCGGCGCGAAATGCGAGGGGCCGAAGGTGAGCGGCGCGGAGATGCGCATCCGGCCACGCAGGTTGCCCGACGGCAGGATCATGTCGCGGGCGAGGTCGATCTCGCCGCACACTCTGGCGGCGTAGTCCCGAAAGGTGGCGCCCGCTTCGGTGAGCGCCGCGCCACGCGTGGATCGCGCCAGCAATTGCACGCCGAGCTCCGCTTCGAGGCGGGCAAGCCGGCGGCTGACGATGGATTTGGACAAGCCCAGCCGCAGCGCGGCGGGCGACACGCCTCCCGCATCAGCGACTTCAACGAATGTCCGCAAGTCTTCCGTATCCACTTTGGCGTTCCCCGTTTGGCGACACAGCTTTCGGAAAATGGTACTACCTCGACGGATAGTGGAACAGCAGAATGAGCATCCTGTCCTGCGCCGCACCGGGCGCAAGAACAGCGAAGCCACTTAGCTCACCCACACAAAGGAAGCCTGAATGACTTTTCGCAACGGCCTTGATTCGCTTCTCCGCCCCGAGGATTCGGTACTCGTTCTGATCGATCACCAGCCTTACCAACTCGCGAACGTGAACAGCCACGAACCGCAGATGGTGATCAACAACACGGCAGGTCTGGCCAAGTCGGCAAGGGCCTTCGGCGTGCCCACCATTCTCACGACGGTGATCGCCGAACGAGGCGGGCTGCTCTTTCCGCAGATCACCGATGTGTTTCCCGGTCAGGAGGTGATCGACCGCACGCTCATCAATACCTGGCAGGATCAGAAAGTGGTGGACGCGGTGAAGGCCACCGGCCGCAAGCAGCTGATCATCGCGGGCCTGTGGACCGAGGTGTGCGTCGCGATGCCGGCCATCCAGGCGCTGGGTGAAGGCTGGGACGTGACCGTGGTGACCGACGCATCCGGCGGCGTTTCCGTCGAAGCGCATCAGGTCGCGATCCAGCGCATGATCGCCGCCGGCGCCAACATGATGACGTGGCTCGCCGTCGCCGCCGAATGGCAGCGCGACTGGGCCCGCGCCGAGCAGGCCGCCGAGATCACGAAGGTGATCGTGGAGCACGCGGGCGGCAGTGGTATCGCGTACTTGTGGGAGCAGCAGCTGCTGAACACGCCGGTGCCGAAGAACGGCTAAGGCGGCGTAGTGACCGGGTTCGCGAGCCCATTGCGCGACAGAACGACAACTCGCAGAACCCGGTCATCGATCTCACGCGTGAGGGTTGGGCTGAGACGCGGCTGTTCTCGATCTCAGCCTGGCGATTTCACGCAAGAGGGCGCGACGATGCCAAGCGATGGCGCGCGATGCCGAGCCCGCCTCGCCGAGGCGGCGCTATCCGCGTTCATCAACTTCGACTCGCGCGGCGCAGACGGGGGAACTGGCAATACCAGTATCGGCAATGGTCTTGTTGCCCTCCGACGCGAGGCGAACAATCCGGATCGAACATGACTTCGCAAGGATTGAGCCCCATGAGCATCTCTTTTCTCCACACGATGGAAGGCAACGTCGCCCTCTTCGCGCATGCCGCCGAGCGCGCGGGATGGCCGCCGGAAGTAGTGCGTCACGAAGTGCGCGCCGATCTTCGGCAGGCCATCGCGGAGCAACAGGCAGACCCTGCAGCCGCGCACGATCGGGTCCACGCGGCCTTACGCAAGCTGGCGAGTGAGAGCGATGCCGTTGTCGTGACTTGCGCCACCTTGGGCGCCGCGGTCGATACGTTCGCGGCATCCGGCGTTGCCGTGATCCGGGCAGACGCGGCCCTGGCGGAGGCGGCGTCGCGTGCCGGCAAGAAGATCGCCGTGCTCTGTGCGGTCGAGTCCACCATCCCGGCCAACCGCGCGTTGTTCGAGCAATATGCGTCGGCCACCGGCGCTACCGTCGCGGTGCACCTGGTGCCCGTTGCGTGGTCGCTCTACCAGGAGGGCAGACACGAAGAGTGCATGGCGGCATGCGCACAAGCCTCAAAAGACGCGCGGGCGCAGGGCTTCGACGTCGTCGCGTACGCGCACCCGTGGATGGCGGCCGCGGCCGAGCTGGACGAGGAAAACTTCCGCCCCTTGCACAGTGTGCAGGCGTCTTTGGACGCGGCTCGAGCCTCTGCACGCGCACGCTGATAAGCGAGCGATGCCTCCCGCCGCACTCACGTCCGCACGGCACAGACGCCCTGCGCGCAGTCGCCCGGTGGCTCGAGGCTCGGGCGCTCTGCGTCATCCTGCCCGGCGGCAACGCTCGCCGGCTCGCTGAGCAACTGCCCTATCGCGGCACCGAGCACCAGGTCATCGAGGTGGCCGAAGTGATGCAGCCGCAGGCGTCCCGCGCGATCGATCAGGATCAGGCTCGGCGTGCCGCGCAGCGCGTACGTGCGCATCGTCAGCGGAATTCCGTCGCGGCCGTCCGGCTGATCGATGCCGATCGGAAAGCTCCAGCGGTATTCATGCACGAAAGCGTCCAGCGCCTGCGGCGTCATCACCGCATGGTGCTCGAACACGCTGTGCAGCCCGATCACGGCCACGTCCTGATTGCGAAACAGCCGGTGCACGCGCTCCGCCTGCGGCAGGCCCTGCATCACGCAGCCCGGACACAGCATCTGGAATGCGTGCAACACCACCACCTTGCCGCGCAATGCGGCGAGATCGATGGGGTGCGGCGTGTTGAGCCATTGCGTGGTCTGCAGCGGCGGCGCGGGCAGGGCCTGCCGGGGGTCGTATAAAGCCGTCATGGCGATACTCCTGTAAAGCCGGCGCGATGCGGCGAAGCGTCGCGCCGGGTGATACGACATCGCTTTGCCTCAGGCCGCCTTACGCAGCTTCACGCCCGGGAAGTCGACCGGGACGGCGAAGGCCACGTTCACGTAGTTCGTGAACAGGTTCAGCGCCACGTGCGCCAGGATTTCGACGATCTCCTCGTCGCTGAATCCGGCGGCGCGCACGGCCTGCACATCGGCGTCGGCGATCTGACCGCGCGACTCGACTACCTGGAGCGCAAAGCGCAGCGCGGCGGCGGTCTTGGGGTCGGTCGAGTTGCCGGCCTGCGCCGCGCTCATTTCGTCGGCGCTGGCGCCCGCCTTGCGGCCCAGCGCGGTGTGCGCGGCCAGGCAGTACTCGCACGCGTTGCGGTCGGCCACGGCCACCGCGATCTGCTCGCCCAGCTTCGGCGAGATCACGCCGCCGCCGAGCGCGCCGAACGAACCCCACATGCTCTTGAGCGCCGCCGTGGAGTTGGCCACCGCCTTGAACATATTGGGCGTGGCGCCGAACGCGCCATGGATCTCGTTGAGCAATGCCTGACGCTCGCCGGAGGAGGAAGAGGTATCGATAAGGGAAACACGGGACATGATGAACTCCAGTAGGTTGGGATCTGGCGCCTGCCTCGGATGAGTGCCGCGCTTGAAGCAAATACTACGTAGAACCCCTGTACTCCTGGCGTATATTCGTCCAGTAAACTTATCCTGTCGTCCAATTCTGAGCCGCCACACCTCCCAACTGGCGTCCAGCCCACCGTCGCATTCCCCGCCATGGCCGATCCCGCCCAACCCCCGCTAGACCGTCTGACGAGCCTGCTCGAGCGCTTCCGCGTGCGCGCCACGTTGTTCCACACGGGCGCCTTGTGCGGCGTGCAGACGTTCGAAGCCGCTCCGGGCCGCGGCTATCTGCACGTGCTGCGCAACGGCGACATGGAGCTGCGAGACCGCGTCGGCCAAGGCGCGCCTCGGCACCTTCATCTGACCGAACCCACCCTCCTGTTCTACCCGGGCTCGGTCCACCACGAATTCATCAACCCGCCCGACGGCAACGACTTCACCTGCGCCGCGCTGGACTTCGATGGCGGCGCGCGCAACCCCATCGTTCAGGCCCTGCCGCCGGCCATGCTGGTGCCGCTGCGCGAGGTTCCCGGCCTGGAGCCCGCGCTGGATCTGCTGTTCGGCGAAGCCGATCAGGTGCGCTGCGGCTCCCGGCTGTTGGCGGATCGCTTGTTCGAGGTGGTGTTGATTCAGCTGCTGCGCTGGATCATCGACCATCCCGCTCAGGCAGGCGTCGACAACGGTCTGGTGATGGGGCTGTCGGATGCGCGACTGGCGCGCGCATTGGTGGCCCTGCATCGGGAGCCCGGCGAAGACTGGACGCTCGAGCGCATGGCCGGCATCGCCGGCATGTCGCGCAGCGCGTTCGCGGCGGCCTTCAAGCAGGCGCTCGGGACCACGCCCGCGCAGTATCTGAGCGATTGGAGATTGACGCTGGCCGCGTCGATGCTGCGGGCGGGCAAGCCCGCCAAACTGATCGCGGCCGAGTTGGGCTTTGCGACGCAGGCCTCGCTGTCGAAAGCGTTCCGTCAAAAGATGGGCGCGTCGCCGCGAGAATGGCTGGCCCAGGCGGTCGCCGCGCGCCACGCCTGAACCCGCGACACGGAAGATCGGCAGTGCCGCCGGCGAGCGCGCCTCTTCGAAGCGAAGCGCCCTCGCATAAGCGAACAGGCCCCTTCACGACGAAGAGGCCCGCCAAGAGCAACCGGGCCTCCTCGATACGAAGCGCCCGCCCTCCCCCAAAAACAGGCAGACCTCCCCAACATCAGGGAGGCCTGCGTGCCTTCGGCTACTTGCCCAGCGGGATCGCCACGTTCAGGTTGAGCGAGTAGTCGCCGCGACCCGACTTGCCTGCGTAGTCCTGGCTGATGCGGATCTGCGACTTGCCCGGACCCTGCATCTCGTAGCCCAGACCGAAGCGCGTCACCACCTTGCCCGGCTGTGCCCCGTTCACCGCGAAGGACGTGCCTGCGGCGTCCTTGGCGTTGAGCCTGGGCTTTTTGGCCAGGATGTCGTAGCCCACACCGGCGTAGGCGGTGACGCTCTGATCATCCGCGAGCTGGTAGCGATACTTCATGCCCACCATCGGCGTGAGCGACTGCGCTTCCTGCTTGCCCACGCTCAGGTTGGACCACCCCGCGCCACGCTCCTGATGCGCACCCACGCCCGCGCGGCCATACTCGACCTCCAGCCACGGCGTGACCGTGTGTTTGCCGAGTTGGTGATCGCGTTCGTAGTTCAGCGACAGCACCGCCGTGCGCGCGTTCGGGTTCGACTTGGCTTGCGCCTCGTCGCCGATGGTGTCGCGCCGGCTTGCGCTGTTGCGATCCAGGCCCACCTTGCCGATCACCGACACGCGGCCTTGCTGGCCCAGGTCGTGGCTCAAGTAGCCCGCGACCTGATAGCTCGCGCCGCTGGCCCGATCTTCCGTCGCACTGTCGCGGCCCTTGATCGATGCACCCTGCACCAGCAGCGCCGCGCCGACCCGGGTCTTGTCGCCAAGCGCCCGGTCCGTGCCCACCGCCAGGCCACCGACCTTGCGATCGAAGCCCGGCGTGGCGGCGCCTTGCGAGCCCGTGGACCAGCCGCCGTAAGGCGTCATCCACACCGTGTTGGCGGCGTTGGTGCCCAGATATGCCGGGCCCGACATGCGGCCCATGCGATCGCGCACCACGCTCATGCTGGCCTGGGCCTGCTCGAGCGACATCTGCGCGAAGTTGCCCCCGAAGAGCGGCGTCGACAGCGTCGGGCCGCTCGCCCCGGTGACCACCAGATCGAGCTGGTTGCCGTTGCGCTCGACGCGGTAGTCCACGCCGCGATACGTACCGCCGCCGTAGGTGCCGTTCAGGCCACCGTTTGCGCGCAGGAAGCCG